>NZ_JBNNPK010000010.1:0-218107 GCF_050275675.1 Allobosea sp. NPDC003192 | reverse complement strand
AGAGCCGGCCGCGCTCCTCGTCGAAGGCCTTGCCGAGCCCCCGGACCTCGGCGGTGAAATTGCTGACGTAGTCGGGCGAATGAGAAATGCGCGGGGGAACCCCTCTCCCGAATGGGAGAGGGGCAGGGGTGAGGGACCGCCGCTGACCATCAAAGCGAGGCGGCGCCGCTGCGCCTTCTGTTGTTAGGGCAGGCCCTCATCCCTGCCCTTCTCCCACTCGGGAGAAGGGTTCCCCGCGCCTGCCACTTGAACCTCCGCCCACTCGATAAGCGTCAGCGATCCGAGTTTGCCAATTTCACTCCATCCGCGCCGCGGTCCGCATCACCGCCAGCGCCAGCGTCTGCGCTGCCGGCACGATGCTCTCGACCTCCAAGAACTCGTCCGGCGTATGGGCCATGCCGCCGACCGGGCCGACGCTGCATAGCGTCGGGCAGCCCTGCGCCGCGGTGAAGCCGGAATCGGCGCAGCCGCCGGTGTATTCCGCGGTCACCGCGACACCCAGGCTCGCCGCCGCCTCGCGATAGGTGTCGTAGAGCAGCAGCGAATCCGGCGTCTGCTCCAGCGGATGGAACTCGCCCTTGATGATCAGCTTGGCCGAGGTGCCATCGACCACCGGCGTCTCGACGATCTCGCGGATCGCCTCGACCAGCTCTTCGCGCTGCGCTGGCGTCTTGTAGCGCAGGTCGATCTCGCACCAGGCCGAGGGCGCGACAGTGTTGACGGTCTGGCCGCCACCGATCAGCCCGACATTGACGGTGACGCCTGCTTCAAGGTCGGTCAGTCCCTGCAGGCGCGGGATCTTGTGGCCGAGATCGACAATGGCCGAGACGCCCTTCTCGTAATTCGCGCCGGAATGGGCCGCCTTGCCGACGAACTCGGCCCGCATGAAGACGCCCCCCTTGCGGCCCGAGGTGATCGACTGCTTGTGATCGCGGTTGTAGTCGGTGCCTGCCGGAAGCCGGCTCGGCTCGGCGTTGAAGACACAGCGCGACTCGCGCGCGGCCGCCTCGATCACCGGACGCGAGGACGGCGACGCGATCTCCTCATCGCTGGTGGTCAGCATCATCAGCGGCGCCTTGAGGCCACCATTGGCGGCGAAGGCCGCAGCGACAAAGGCTTCGATCACGAGGCCGGCCTTCATGTCGGCGACGCCCGGGCCATAGGCGCGGCCATCGCGGATGGTGAAGGGCCGACGCGTCGGCTCGCCCTCGGGGAAGACGGTGTCGCGATGGCCGAGCAGCAGGACCGGCCGCTGGTCGTTGGCCGTCGGGTTGGGCAGGCGCGCCTTGACCGCGTCGCCAAAGCGAGCGTCGGGCACGATCTCGACGGAAAGCCCGTTCGCCTCGTGGAAGCGCACCAGCACCTGCCCCGCCCGGTCGACGCCCGCCTTGTCGTAGGAGCCTGAATCGGTGTCGACCATCTCGCGCAGCAGATCGATCATCGCCTGCTTGCGGTCGCCCAGCCAGGCGAGGATGCGGGCTTCTTCCTGCGTCGTGTCGGTCATGGTCGGCTTTCCGTGTCTGATGCGGTCGCGAGCTTAGCCAAGCCGCTCCGGCGACGATAGGAGACGCACGCACATCCGTCAGGCCTTCGGCGCGACCCGCCGCGCGAAATCCCGGCGATGTGCGCATGGTTAAGCGAAAATTCAGCGCGAGGAGGCAGACTGCGGACGGGGGATTGGCCTGCCGACAGCTATCGGCCGCCTCCTGACCGCACGCTCACAGGCTACAGCCCGCATGCAGACAGATTCCGCCACGACCTATCTGACGCAGCTCCGGCTGCGCGTCGGCGGCGCCCTGACCTTGCTGCTCTGGTTCTTCGTGCCGACGACGATGCTGGCCTGGTTCGCGACCGGCGGCACCGGGACGTTCACGCCCCTGCTCATCACGATCGGCCTGGCCGCTTTCGCAACCCTGGCCTGCCGGCGCGACCCGATCGGTATGGCGACGCAGATCATCCTCTCGCTGGCCGCCACCGGCAGCGCGCTCGCCTTCACCTATGTGCTGGAAGGGGCGGACTGGCATGAGGCAGGGCATGCGGTGCTGCTGATCATGCTGACGCTCTCAGCGGGCTGGTGCGCCTGGCAACCACTCGTTGCCGTCACGGTCATGGCGTTGGGACATGTGGCCCTCGTCGAGACCGCGTCGCCGCAGCCCAACCTCTCCCTTCAAGACGACAGTCTCTTCCTCGCCTGCGTCGTCATCCAGCTCGGCCTGCTGCTCTGGATCATCAGGCAGCAGAGCCGGACACTCGCGGCGGCGGGCGACATGGCCACGCAAGCACGGAACGACGCCACGGCGCAGGCCGAGGAGCTGCATCAGGCGCAGTTGCGCGACATGGAGCGCGAGGCGGCCCGCCGCCAGGCCACCAAGGACATCGTCTCCGGCTTCAACACGCAGTTCCTCGCCACGCTCGACACCGTGCTGCACGACATCCGCAATCTGAAGGGGCGCGCCGCCGCCCTGAACGAGATCGCCGACATCGCCAATGGCGAGGTCACCGCCGTGGCCTCGACCTCGGAGGAATCCTCGCGCAACGTCTCCGACGTCGCGACGGCAACCGAACAGCTCTCGACCGCGATCACCTCGATCGACCGTCAACTCGCCACCACCCAGACGCTGGTCGCCGACATGAACGGCAGCGCCCGCGCCACCGCAGGCTCGGTCGACCTGCTCGACCAGGCGGTGCAGCGCATCGACGGCATCGTCGCCCTGATCCGCGGCATCGCCGGGCAGACCAATCTCCTGGCGCTCAACGCGACGATCGAGGCGGCGCGCGCCGGGGATGCCGGCAAGGGCTTCGCCGTCGTCGCCGGCGAGGTGAAGAGCCTGTCGCACCAGACCGCGATCGCAACGCAGGACATCGCCGGGCAGATCGCCGAGATCAAGCAGGCGACGGCCGGCGTGGTCGAGACCATCGCCAAACTGACCGCCGGCATGGCCGACATGGACGAACGGACGCTCTCGATCGCCGCCGCGCTGGAGGAGCAGGGCCAGATGACCCATGTCATCAGCCGCAGCATCGCCGAAGTGGCGACCGGCACGGAATATCTGGCGCAGACCACCAACAACATCCGCGGCTCGGCCCACCAGACCCATGAGGTGGCGAGCGCGGTGCTTGCCTCGACCACAGCGCTGGAAGGCAAGGCAGAGGAACTCGGCACCGCCGTGAACCAGTTCCTGCAGCGCGTCTCCGCCGCCTGAGGAACTAGCCGATCGTCCGAAAGACGCCTAGACCGCCATCTCGCGCGCGTTGGCGCCGAGATGAGCGATAGCAGCGGCGACGCCGCCCTCGCCATGCGGGATGCCTTTCGCCTGCAACGCCATCTCGACTGCGCTCAGGCTGCCCAGCACCATCGGCGCGTTGACGTGGCCCATATGGGCGATGCGGAAGGCCTTGCCGGTGAGATCGCCGATGGCGAGGCCGAGCGTCACACCGCAGACCTGCTGCGCGTAGTCGGTGATTCCAGCCGGATCGCCGTCGACGAGGATGGTGGTGACCGAAAGAGCGCGATGCGACGGCTCGACGACATTGAAGCTCAGCCTCTGGCCTTCAGCCCATTTCGCCATGGCCGCCTGCGTCGCAGCGGCCAGCAGGGCATGGCGACGCCAGACAGCCTCGAGCCCTTCCGCAAAGATCATGTCGAGCGCGGCGCGCAGGCCGAACATCAGATGCTCGGGCGGCGTGCCGCAATGCTTCATGTAGAGCAGCGGGTCCATGCGCGCGGTCCAGTCCCAATAGGGCGTGCGCATGTTCGCCTCCCGATGCGCCTGCAGCGCCTTGGCGTTGGCAGAGACGAAGGCGAGGCCGGGCGGGGTCATCAGCCCCTTCTGCGAGGCCGACATCGCGACATCGACGCCGAAGGCGTCCATCTCGAACGGCATGCAGCCGAGCGCTGCGACCCCGTCGACCATGTAGAGCGCCGGATGGCCGGCCGCATCGATGGCGCGGCGGATCGCCGGGATGTCGTTGACCACGCCGGAGGCCGTGTCGATCTGGACCGTCAGGACCGCCTTGATCTCATGGCCGGTGTCGCGGCGCAGACGCTCTTCCACAGCGGCCGGATCGACCGCCGCGCGCCAGGAACCGGCGAGCACCTCGACATCCGCCCCCATGAACCTTGCCATCTCGCCCCAGCCGATGGCGAAGCGGCCACTGGCGAGCACCAGCACCTTGTCGCCGCGCGAGAGCACATTGGTGAGCGCCGCTTCCCAGCCGCCATGGCCATTGGCAGCGTAGAGGAAGGTCTCTCCCTCCGTGCGGAAGATCGCCTTGAGATCGACCAGCAGCGTCTCGGTCAAGTCGACGATTGTCTTCGACGCCAGCTCCTCGGCCGGCCGCATCATCGCCTGGAGCACGCGGTCGGGAATATTGGTCGGACCCGGCATCGCCAGGAGGGCCCGGCCGTTGGCAACACTCATCTAGAACTCCTGCCTTGTGCACTGCGCCCGGCATGACCGGCTGCCCGCGACCGAACAGCGCGAAGCAAAAGCCCTGCTAACCGTGCAGAAATCGTTGCCGGCCGCGGTTCAGCGGCGCGCTTCGGCCGCCATGCGCACGGCAAAGCCGGCGAGCATCGTGGCCATCAGCCAGCGCTGCACCAGCGACCAGAACGGGCGCGTGCGCAGAAAGATGGCGATGCCGCCGGCAGCGAATGTGATCAACGTGTTGACGCTGACCGAGACGATGATCTGGATGAAGCCGAGGATGATCGACTGTGCCAGCACGCTGCCGGCGGCCGGGTCGATGAACTGCGGCAGCAGCGCGAGATAGAACATCGCGATCTTCGGGTTCAGCAGACTGGTGAGGAAGCCCATCATGAAGAGCTTGCGCGGGCCATCGTGCTTGAGCTCTCGGACATTGAAGGGCGAACTGCCGCCGGGCCGGACCGCCTGCCAGGCGAGCCAGAGCAAATAGGCGGCGCCGGCGAGCCTGAGCGCGTCATAGGCGAAGGGCACGGCGAAGAGCAGCGCGGTGATGCCGAAGGCGGCGCAGAAGACATAGAAGACGAAACCGAGCGCGATGCCGCCGAGCGAGATCAGGCCGGAGGCCGGCCCCTGCGAGATCGAGCGCGAGATCAGGTAGATCATATTCGGCCCGGGCGTCAGCACCATGCCGAAGGCAAGCAGGATGAAGGTGACGAGGTTAGTCGTGTCGATCATAGGATTCCCCAGCCTGGAGCTGGCGAACCATGACATTGCCGACGAAAGCCGCAAGACGCGCTCCATGCAGCAGCCGCATCGCCGTCATCCCGGATTGAACAACGCCTGACAGGAGATGGCGGGAACGAGTCACAGTCTGCCGGGTTTCATGGCGCACGATCTCGGGGGGAGACGCTCCATGACCTTGTTCAGCCGCCTGCTCTACTCGGCCATCGCCGGCGCCCTGCTACTGGCCTCGATCCTGCTGATGGCGGTCGCGATCTCGCGGACCTTCACCGGCTTCTGGACCGGCGAAGGCGCGCTCGACACCATGCTCGACGGGATCGGCCTGGTGATCATCGCGGTCGCCGTCGCCGATGTCGGCAAGTTCCTGTTCGAGGAGGAGGTCATCGCAGACCGGGAACTGCGGCGGCCGGCGGAGGCGCGGGGGTCGCTGACCAAGTTCATGACGATCATCATCGTCGCGCTCAGCCTGGAATCACTGGTGCTGATCACCAAGGCCTCACGCGACAAGCCGGCCGACATCCTGTTCCCGGCGCTGCTGATGCTGGTTGCGGTGGCGGCGCTGGTCGGGCTCGGCCTGTTCCAGAAGCTCAGCCAGCATGCGACCGCGGCCATCCCCGACGATGTTGGGGACGACGAGGGCGAAAGCACGCCGGGCAGCCCCGCAAAGGGAAAACTCCAACGCCCCAAAAGGCGGGCGGCCGAGGCCTAGCCCCCCCGGGCCGACGGCTCAGCTCCGCAACTCCACCAGCATCAGATCAGTGTCGTCCGGCTTCGCGCCAGCCGCGGTGAGCATCGCATGCGCCTGGCCGCGATGATGGGTCTGGTGGTTGAAGAAGTGCATGACGAGCACCGGCGCCTGCATCGTCATCTCGCGCCCGTTCAGGCCGGAGAACCAGGTCACATTCCCCGAGAGCCATTCCGGCGAGAGATCTTCCGCCCAGCCCAGGATTGTCTTGTCGAAATCGCGGCGCGCGACCTTCAGCTTCTCCCAGTCCTCGATCATCGAGGCCGACTCGCGATTGGGCACGGCCGGCTTCGGCGTTCCGGCGAAGCGCGACAGCCAGGTCTGGTCGGCCCAGAGCAGATGGCAGAAGGTGCCATGGATCGAGCGGAAGAAGGCGCCGCGATCCTGCCGGCGCGCCTCGTCGGTGAGCGTATCCGCCGCCTCGTAAAGGCTGCGGTTCTGCCAACGATTATAGCGCGCCATGGTCGTGACATAGGCCGTGTCGATCATGATGCGCACACCTTTCAGATCAGATGATGTTCGCCTCGCGCAGAGGCCGACCGGCGACGATGCGCTCATGGCCGAGATCGGCGAGATCGAGCGTCAGGTAGCGGCCGTTGACGATGTGCTCGGCGAGGCCGCGCCCGACCGCCGGGGATTGCTGCAGGCCATGGCCGGAGAAGCCGTTGGCGAGGTAGAGATTGGGAACCCCGACCGCGGGGCCGAGGATGGCGTTGCCGTCGAGGCCGTTCATGTCATAGGGGCCGGCCCAGGCGCGGCCGGGCTTGATCGCCTCGAAGGCGGGCACGCGATGAGCGAGCGGCGCCCAGACATATTCCTCGAAGAACGACCAGTCGACATCCTCGACATCGGCGTCGGTCTCGATCCATTCGCGATCGAGCTCTTCCGGCGGCGAGGAACCGCAGATGAACATCTGGCCGTCACTGCCGCGCTTGCCCTCCGGGCGGACATAGGCGCCGGAGGTGTCGATCAGCAGCGGGCAGTCGTCGACCTCGCCCTTGCAGGTGAAGCTGTAGACATAGCGCTTCATCGACTTGACGGGGATGGCGACGCCGGCTGTCGCGGCGAGCCTGGCGCCATGGGTGCCGGAGGCGTTGACTGCGGCGGCGCAGGCGATGCGGCTGCCATCGGCCAGTTCGACGCCAGTGACGCGGCCGCCCTCGACGACATAACCGGCAACCTCGCCCTGGCGGTATTCGACGCCGAGCGCGCGCGCCTTCTTGCGGAAGGCCTGCAACAGGGCCCAACCGTCGAACCAGCCCTCGCCGCTGACGCCATAAGTGCCGCAGAGGAGATCCGAGGTATTTAGCCAGCTGAATTTGCTGCGCAGCATCTCTGCAGCATAAAGCGCGACATTGGCACCTTCCTGCTGCTGAAGCCTTTGATTCTGTTCGAGAACCTTACGCCCTTCATCGCCTGCGACATAGAGATAGCCGCCCTCGTGCAGATCGATCGACGGCGCCTCACCATCGACCGAGAGGTAGCGGCCGATATTACGCAAAAACGCGATGCCGAAGAGCGAGACGCGGATGTTCACCGCGCTGGAAAACTGCTGGCGGATCGAGGCGGCCGAGAGCGCCGAGGCCGAGAGCCGATAGGTCGGGTCCTTCTCGACGACGATGACCTTGCCCTTGAAGCCGGGATCGCTGGCGAGGTGGTAGGCGACGGAGGAGCCGATCGCGGCGCCCCCGACAATGACGATGTCGGCCGAGGCTGGAGCGGAAGACATGAGTGACCTGCGCAAGCGGTGGTTCGTGATCTCCGCGCATGAATGACGGCTCAACCGGCGCTTGTCGAGAGGTTAGATTCTCGAACCATGTCGTCATTCCGGGGCAGGCCGAAGGCCTGAGCCCGGAAAGACGGTGCAGCAGGTCAGCTCGCGACCTCGCATTCCCCGACGAGCCAGTCGCGGAAGGCGACCACCGCCGGCAGGCTCGCCTTGGCCTCGGGGTAGACGAGGTAATAGCCTTCCGGGCCGCGCACCGGCCGATCCACCGGAATGACCAGCGCGCCCGAGCGCAGTTCATCCTCGACCAGGAAGCGCGGCACGATGGCGACCCCGAGCCCAGCCACCGCCGCCTGCGCCACCATGGCAAACTGCTCGAAGCGCGGCCCCATCAGCGCCCGCTCCGGCGGCAGGCCCTGCTGCTCCAGCCAGTTGGCCCAGGCGCGCGGGCGGGTCGACTGTTGCAGCAAGGGCTGGCGCAGCAGATCGGCAGCCTCGCTGATGCCGCCCCGCGCCACCAGCGCCGGCGCCGCGACCGGCACGACCTCCTCGCCCATCAGCCGGTGCAGCCGCGCGCCCGGCCAAACCGGATGGCCGAAATGGATGGCCGCATCGGCCGGATCATGGGCGAAGTCGAAGGGCACGAGCTTGGTCGAGAAATTGATGGTGACGCCGGGATGCGCCTCGGTGAAGCGCGGCAGCCGCGGGATCAGCCAGCGCGTGCCGAAGGTCGGCAGGATCGCGAGATGAAGCACGCCAGCGCCGCCGCGGAAGGCCATGGCCGAGAGCGTCGCGGCGGCCAGTCGCGAGAGCCCGTCGCGCACCTCGGCGGCATAGGCGCCGCCGGCCGGCGTCAGGCTGACGCGCTTCTTCACCCGCTCGAACAGCTTGAGGCCGAGATTCTGTTCCAGCAGCGCGATCTGGCGGCTGACGGCGCCCTGCGTCAGGTTGAGCTCCTCGGCGGCGCGCGTGAAGCTGCCATGGCGCGCCGCTGCCTCGAAGGCGGCGAGCGCCGAGAGCGAAGGCACCGAAAGGCGGCCGGGAACGATCTCCGAGGTCATGATCTCAACTCATCAAGTCGTGAGAACATATCGATTGCGGAGAGCGGCTGGAAGAGGGCATTCTACCGCTCGAATGCCGGGCTGCATGTCGTGGCCCAATACGAGCCCTCATCCTGAGGAGCCGCGTAGCGGCGTCTCGAAGGATGCTTCAGATTGCACCGTTCCGGCGGGCTGGAGCATCCTTCGAGACGCGCTTCCTTTGGAAGCGCTCCTCAGGATGAGGGCTGTGGTTCGCCGGCGATCAGGATCAGAGCACCCATGACGACCTCCCTTCCGAACGATGCCCTCGCCTTGCTGAAGCGTCTCGGCGTGCCCGAGAGCGCCTATGCCGGCGCCGGCCTCAACGCCCGCTCGCCGATCACCGGCGAGAGCGTCGCGACACTGCGCGAAACCTCGCCCGCGGAAGCCGAGGCCGCGATCGGCCGGGCCCAGTCCGCCTATCTCGCCTGGCGCAAGGTGCCGGCGCCGCGGCGCGGCGAGTTCGTCCGCCTGCTCGGCGAGGAACTGCGCACGCACAAGGCCGATCTCGGCCTGCTGGTGACACTCGAAGCCGGCAAGGTCACCTCCGAGGGCCTCGGCGAGGTCCAGGAGATGATCGACATCTGCGACTTCGCCGTCGGCCTGTCGCGCCAGCTTTATGGCCTGACCATCGCGACCGAGCGCCCGAACCATCGCATGATGGAGACCTGGCATCCGCTCGGCGTCTGCGGCGTGATCTCGGCCTTCAACTTCCCGGTCGCGGTCTGGTCGTGGAATGCTGCGCTCGCCTTCGTCTGCGGCGACAGCGTCGTCTGGAAGCCGTCGGAGAAGACCCCGCTGACCGCGCTCGCCGTGCAGGCCATCGTCGAGAAGACGATGAAGCGCTTCGGCCCCGAGGCCCCGGTCGGCCTCTCGGAAATCCTGATCGGCGGCCGCGAGATCGGCGACATCCTGGTTCAGGACCATCGCGTCCCTGTCGTCTCCGCCACCGGTTCGACCCGGATGGGCAAGGAGGTCGGCCAGAAGCTCGCCGCCCGCTTCGCCCGCGCCATCCTCGAGCTCGGCGGCAACAACGCCGCGATCGTCGCGCCTTCCGCCGATCTCGATCTCGCGCTGCGCGGCATCGCCTTCGCTGCGATGGGCACCGCCGGCCAGCGCTGCACCACTCTGCGCCGCCTGATCGTGCATGAAAGCGTCTATGACGCGCTCGTGCCGAAGCTCGCCAAGGTCTACGGCTCGGTGAAGATCGGCGATCCGCGCGAGGCCGGCGTGCTGGTCGGCCCGCTGGTCGACGAGGCCGCCTATCAGGGCATGCAGAAGGCTCTGTCCGAGGCCAAGGCCGAGGGCGGCAAGGTCCATGGCGGCGAAAAGGTCGATGTCGGTACCGGCGGCTTCTATGTCCGCCCAGCCCTGGTCGAGATGCCCAGCCAGTGCGGCCCGGTCGAGCGCGAGACCTTCGCCCCGATCCTCTATGTGATGAAGTACAAGTCGATCGACGAGGCGATCGCCATTCAGAACGCTGTCGGCGCCGGCCTGTCCTCTTCGATCTTCACGCTCAACATGCGCGAGGCTGAGCTGTTCGTCTCCGACGAGGGTTCGGATTGCGGCATCGCCAACGTCAATATCGGCCCGTCCGGCGCCGAGATCGGCGGCGCCTTCGGTGGCGAGAAGGAGACGGGCGGTGGCCGCGAGGCCGGCTCGGATGCCTGGAAGGCCTATATGCGCCGCGCCACCAATACGCTGAACTACGGCACCACGCTGCCGCTGGCGCAGGGCGTCAGCTTCGACGTCGACGCCTGATCAAGATCAAGGGGAGAGCACCATGGCCGAAGCCGCGCGCAAGACCGCCCATAGCCACAAGCTGGCTGAGTTCAACTGGGAAGACCCCTTCCTGATCGACGAGCAGCTCTCCGAGGACGAGCGGCTGATCCGCGACACGGCCCGCCAATACGCGCAGGAGAAGCTGCAGCCGCGCGTCGCCGAGGCCTATCTCGAGGAGAAGACCGAGCGCGGCATCTTCAACGAGATGGGCGAGCTCGGCCTGCTCGGCGTGACGGTCCCGGAAGACTATGGCTGCGCCGGCGCCAACTACGTCTCCTACGGGCTGGTCGCCCGCGAGGTCGAGCGCGTCGACTCCGGCTATCGCTCGATGATGTCGGTGCAATCCTCGCTGGTGATGTACCCGATCTACGCCTATGGCGACGAGAACCAGCGCAAGAAGTACCTGCCCAAGCTCGGCTCGGGCGAATGGGTCGGCTGCTTCGGCCTGACCGAGCCCGACGCCGGCTCCGATCCGGCCGGGATGAAGACCCGGGCCGAGAAGGTCGCCGACGGCTACAAGCTGACGGGATCGAAGATGTGGATCTCGAACTCGCCGATCGCCGACGTCTTCGTCATCTGGGCGAAATCGGCCGCGCATGACAACCAGATCCGCGGCTTCATCCTCGAAAAGGGCATGAAGGGCCTCTCCGCGCCGAAGGTCGGCGGCAAGCTCTCGCTGCGCGCCTCGATCACCGGCGAAGTCGTCATGGACGGCGTGATCGTGCCGGAAGAGAACCTGCTGCCGAACGTCTCGGGCCTGAAGGGTCCGTTCGGCTGCCTCAACCGCGCCCGCTACGGCATCTCCTGGGGCGCGATGGGCGCTGCCGAGGACTGCTTCCACCGCGCCCGCCAATACGGGCTCGACCGCAAGCAGTTCAACAAGCCGCTCGCCCAGACGCAGCTCTTCCAGAAGAAGCTCGCCGACATGGTCACCGAGATCACGCTCGGCCTGCAGGGTTCGCTCCGGGTCGGCCGTCTGCTCGACGAGGGCAAGATGGCGCCGGAGATGATCTCCCTGGTGAAGCGCAACAATTGCGGCAAGGCGCTCGACATCGCTCGCGCGGCCCGCGACATGCACGGCGGCAACGGCATCTCGATCGAGTACCATGTCATGCGCCATGCGGCGAACCTCGAGACGGTCAACACCTATGAGGGCACGCACGACGTTCACGCGCTGATTTTGGGCCGGGCCGTCACCGGGCTGCAGGCGTTCTTCTGATCCTCCCTCTCGGGTCGTCCCGGGCGAGCGCAGCTCGACCCGGGACCCATGCCTGAACCGTTCCGGCATGGGTCCCGGCTCTCCGCTTCGCTGCGGCCGGGACGACGGCGTGGATTTCAATATGACTTCAGCCCCTCCCCTCGCCGGCCTGCGCGTTCTTGAACTGGCGCGCATCCTCGCAGGCCCTTGGATAGGCCAGCTGCTCGCCGATCTCGGCGCCGACGTCGTCAAGGTCGAGGCGCCCGAGGGCGATGATACCCGCAAATGGGGCCCGCCCTTCGTCGAGGGCACGGGCGAGGAGCATCTCTCGGCCGCCTATTTCCATTCGGCCAATCGCGGCAAGCGCTCGATCACGGCCGATTTCCGCACCGAGGAAGGCCAGGCGCTGGTGCATCGCCTCGCGTCCCATGCCGATGTGGTGATCGAGAACTTCAAGGTCGGCGGGCTCGTCAAATACGGGCTCGACGCCGTCTCGATGCGCAAGGCCTATCCGCGGTTAATCTATTGCTCGGTCACGGGCTTCGGCCAGGACGGGCCCTATGCGCCGCGCGCCGGCTACGACTTCCTGGTCCAGGGCATGGGCGGGCCGATGTCGGTCACCGGCGAGCCCCAGGGCGCGCCGATGAAGGCGGGCTATGCCGTCGCCGACATCTATACCGGCCTCTACGCCACCACCGGCATCCTCGCCGCCTTGCGCCGGCGCGACGCGACCGGCGAAGGCGCCGCCCTCGACATGGCGCTGCTCGATGCGCAGGTCGCCGTGCTCGGCAACCAGGCGATGAACTATCTCACCTCGGGCAAGGCGCCTTCGCGCCTCGGCAACGCCCATCCCAACATCGTGCCCTATGACGTCTTCCCGGTGGCGGACGGGCACATCATCATCGCGACCGGCAATGATGGGCAGTGGCGCAAGCTTTGCGAGGCCGTCGGCGACGCCGGCTTCGCCAGCGAGCCGGACTACATCGACAATCGCTCGCGTGTCGCCAACCGCGTCGCCCTGACCGCGCGCCTCAACGCGCTGACCAGCCGCTTCGCCAAGCTCGATCTGCTGGCGAAGCTGGAGGCCGTCGGCGTGCCGGCCGGCCCGATCAACACGATCGAGGAGGTCTTCGCCGATCCGCAGGTCAAGGCCCGCGGCGTGCGCGTCGACCTGAAGAACCCGGCGGCCAAGGCCGGCTCGACCCCGACCGTCGCCTCGCCGATCGTGCTCGACGGCGTCAGGCAGGTCGCGTGCCGGCCGAGCCCGCGCCTCGGCGAGCATGCAGACGAGATCCTGAACGACCCGGCCTGGGGAGGGCCGCACAATGGCTGAGCGCACTGGCGGGCAGATCCTCGTCGACCAACTTCTGATCCACGGCGCGACCGACGCCTTCTGCGTGCCGGGCGAGAGCTATCTCGCCGTGCTCGATGCGCTGCACGACGCCGAGATGAAGGTCACCATCTGCCGGGCCGAGGGCGGCGCGGCGATGATGGCGGAGGCCGCCGGCAAGCTGACCGGTAAGCCCGGCATCTGCTTCGTGACGCGCGGCCCCGGCGCGACCAACGCCTCGCCCGGCATCCATATCGCCGACCAGGACTCGACGCCGATGATCCTGTTCGTCGGCCAGATCGAACGCGGCATGCGCGAGCGCGAGGCCTTCCAGGAACTCGACTACCGCGCCGTCTTCGGCACCATGACCAAATGGGCGACCGAGATCGACGATGCAGCGCGCATCCCCGAGATCATCAGCCGCGCCTTCCATGTCGCGACCGCCGGCCGCCCCGGTCCGGTGGTGATCGCGCTGCCCGAGGACGTGCTGACCGACCTCGCCGATGTGCCGGATGCAGCGCCCTACCAGATCACCGAGACGCACCCGTCCCTGCTGCAGACGATCGACCTGCAAAAGCGGCTCTGGGCGGCCAAGGCGCCGGTCGCCATTCTCGGCGGCTCGCGCTGGGACCCGCAGGCGATCGCGCGCTTCCAGCGCTTCGCCGAGCGTTTCGACCTGCCGGTCGCGGTCTCGTTCCGCCGGCAGATGGTTTTCCCGGCCGATCATCCGAACTTCGCCGGCGATCTCGGCATCGGCCCCAATCCGAAGCTGCTGAAGCGCATCCAGGACAGCGACCTCGTGCTGCTGGTCGGCGGGCGTCTCTCGGAGATGCCGAGCCAGTCCTATACCCTGTTCGGCATTCCCAATCCGGGCCGGCCGCTGGTGCATGTCCATCCCGACCCGGAAGAGCTCGGTCGCGTCTACCGGCCGGAGCTGGCGATCAACGCCTCGCCGACGGCCTTCTGCGCCGCGCTCGAGACCGTGCATCCGCCGCAGGTGATCCCGTGGGCTGGCGCGGCGGCCGAGGCGCATGACGCCTATCTCGCCTGGAGCGAGCAGCCGGCGCCGGTGCCCGGCAAGTTTCACCCCGGCGAGATGGTGACCTGGCTGCGCCGCAACATCCCGGCCGACGCCATCATGTGTAATGGCGCCGGCAATTACGCGACCTGGGTGCACCGCTTCCATCGCTTCACCAAGTTCGCGACCCAGCTCGCGCCGACCAGCGGCTCGATGGGTTATGGCGTGCCGGCGGCGATCGGCGCCAAGCGGCTCTTCCCCGACCGGATGGTGATTGCCTTTGCCGGCGATGGCTGCTTCCTGATGAACGGTCAGGATTTCGCGACGGCCGTGCAGTACGAACTGCCTGTTATCGTCATCGTCGTCGACAACGGCATGTACGGCACCATCCGCATGCACCAGGAGAAGCATTATCCTGGCCGCGTCTCGGCGACGACGCTGAAGAACCCCGACTTCGCCGCCTATGCCAAGGCTTTCGGCGGGCATGGCGAGCGGGTCGAGACGACCGAGGAATTCGCTCCGGCCTTCGAGCGGGCGCTGAGCAGCGGCAAGCCGGCGATCATCCATTGCCTGCTCGATCCAGAGGCGATCACCCCGGCGAAGTCGCTCTCAACCATCCGCGCCGAGGCAATCGCCGCGCAAGGTTGAGGCCACACTGAACTTTCCCGTCCGTTCCTCGTTTCAGAGGAGCGGGCGCCTGATCTAGTCGATTCGATTGCGGCGCTGACGCGAACAAGCGCGACGCAACCGGGCGAGGCAGGAACAGGAGGTTCGGCCATGACGAGACGGATGATCCTGGCAATCGGCATTGCCGGCGGCCTCGCCTTTGCTTCGCAGGCCCAGGCCGCGGGCTTCCTCGATGATCTCACCAGGGCGATCTTCGGCAACCCAGCGCCGCCCGCGATGATCGGCAGCCCGGACGGACCTGCGATCAGGCCGAAACCCAGCAAGCCGCGGCCGGTGAACACGAAGCCGGCGGAGCCTGCAGTCAAGCTCGATCCTGCCAGCGACGCCTATTGGTATCTGCGCGACCCTACCCTTCGGAAAGGCGACATCGTCGTCACCCGCAGCGGCGTCGTTGTCTTCGACGGGCAACGCGCGTCCGGCCATGAAACCAGCGATTTCACTGCGCTCGAAGGAACCAAGCGGTTGCCGAAGGCGCAGCAGCAGACGCTGGAAGCCGCCGCCGCACGCGGACGGGCCTATTTCACCCCGTCAGCCACCGCACCCGTTGTTCCGGCGATGGAAACGAAAATCGATCCCAACGCAACCGCGCAGGCTCAGTAGGTCGCGCGACCGCCGGAGAGATCGAAGATCGCGCCGGTCGAGAAGCTGCATTTGTCGCTGGCAAGCCAGGCGACCAGCTCCGCCAGTTCGTCGACCGTGCCGAGCCGTTTCAGCGGGCTCTTGCCGATCATGGTCGCGACCGTCTCGGCGCTCATCTGCTGCAATAGCTCAGTCTCGATCGCCGCCGGCGCCACCGCGTTGACCAGCACGCCGGTGCCGGCGAGTTCCTTGCCATGGGCCTTGGTCAGCGCGATCACGCCGGCCTTGGCAGCGCTGTAGGCCGAGAGCGTCGGCGTGCCTTCCTTCCCGGCGAGCGAGGCGATGTTGACGATGCGGCCATGGCAGCGCCGCATCATGACATCCGCCACCGCGCGCGAGCAGAGGAAGGTGCCGGTCAGATTAACCGCCTGGACCTTTTGCCATTGCACCAGGGGCGTCTGTGCGACCGTGGTCGAAGGGCCGGTCAGCCCGGCATTGTTGACGAGCACGGCGACCGGTCCGTGCTCACGTTCCGTTCGTTCGAGCGCGGCGGCGACCTGCGCCTCATCGATGACATCGCAGGCGATGAAGGCGTGACCGCCCTCACCTGCCGCCAGGTCCCAAATCACCGGGACGAAGCCCTCCTGCGCCAAACGCTCGCAGACAGCGCGGCCGATGCCCTTGGCGCCGCCGGTGACGACGGCGACCTTCACCGAGACGGCCGGGCTCACGCCGCCTTGGCCTCGTCGAGCTTGGCCGCGACGAGCTTGCGTAGGCTGCGCAGGTCCTTGACGAAGCCGCGAATGCCTTCGGCGAGCTTCTCGGTCGCCATCGGATCCTCGTTCATGGCGAAGCGGAAGGCTTTCTCGTCGAGATCGAGCTTTTGCGACGCCTTGCCGGAGGCTTCGGGCGAGAGCTTGCGGGGGAGGTCACCCGTCGCACCGGCGAGCTCGTCGAGCAGGCCGGGGCCGATGGTCAGACGATCGCAGCCAGCCAGCGCCTCGATCTCGCCGGTGTTGCGGAAGGAGGCGCCCATCACCACCGTGTCGATGCCATAGGCCTTGTAATAGCTGTAGATCGTGCGGACCGAGACGACGCCGGGATCGGTCTCGGCCGTGTAGGGACCACCGCCGGCCTTGACGTGCCAATCGAGGATGCGGCCGACGAAGGGCGAGATCAGGAAGGCCTTGGCATCGGCGGCCGCGACCGCCTGCGGCAGAGCGAAGAGCAGGGTCAGGTTGCAGTCGATGCCCTCGGCCTGCAGGACGCGGGCGGCCTGGATGCCCTCCCAGGTCGAGGCGATCTTGATCAGGATGCGCTCGCGCCCAACGCCGCGCTCCTTATAGGCGGCAATGATGGCGCGCGCTTTGGCGATCGTGGCGTCCGTATCGAAGGAGAGATCGGCGTCGACCTCGGTCGAGACGCGGCCGGGGACGATCTTGGTCAGTTCGGTGCCGAAGGTGACGGCGAGCCGGTCGCAGACCGCCTCGACCGCACCGGTCCCGCCCTGGCGCTTGCCCCAGGCGATCGCCTCCTCGACGAGGCCGGCATAGGCCGGCGTCTCCACCGCCTTGAGCAGCAGCGTCGGATTGGTGGTGCAGTCGACAGGCTTGAGACGGCGCACGGCCTCGATGTCGCCGGTGTCGGCGACGACGGTGGTCATGGCGCGGAGCTGGTCGAGCTTTGAGGCGGTCATCACGTCATCCGTAAGGGTTGCTGTCGGTCCTGCCGTCAATATGAGACCTGCCGGCCGTCATTGCGAGCGAAAGCGAAGCAACCCGGCTCTGCATCAACCCCGGCCGGGTCGCTTCGTCGATGCTTTCGTCAGCTCTTCACAGCACCCGACGTCAGGCCCGTGACCATGTTCTTGCGGAAGCCGTAATAGATCACTGCCGGCGGAATGGCGTAGATCAGGCCGGCTGTCATCAGGAGGTTCCAGGGCGCATCGTCGGCCGAGAGAAAGAGGCCGAGGCCAACGGCGAGCGGCACCGCCCTTTCGCTGGAGAGCAGCAGGAAGGCGTAGAGATACTCGTTCCAGGCGAGCAGCAGCGCGTAGATGCCGATCACCACCATGGAAGGCTTCATCAGCGGCAGGTAGACCAGCCGGAAGAGCTGCAGCGAGTTGGCGCCGTCCATGATCGCGGCTTCGTCGAGCTCCTTGGGCAGTTTGTCCGAAGCCTGCTTCAGCACCCAGATTGCATAGGGCGAGGCGAGCGCAACCATGGCGAGGATCAGCGCGACACGGGTGTTGAGCAGCCCGAAGGTGCCCATCGCCTTGTACATGGGGATGGCGAGGAAGGCGGCCGGGATCAGATAGGTCGCCAGGGCGAAGTTCATGATCGAGCGGCCGCCCGGCGCCTTCAGCCGCGAGATGGCGAAGGCGGCGCAGGTCGCGATGAACAGCGTGATCAGCCCGGTCGCGATCGCGATCAGGAAGCTGTTGAATAGCTGCACCCAGAAATTCGTCAGGTAGTAGTGCTGCTGGTTGAAGACGATCTGGAAGTTCTGCAGCGTCGGCTTCTCCGGCCAGAGCTTGCCGGCGAGCATCGATTCCTGCGTCGAGATCGACAGCACGAAGAGGTGGTAGATCGGCAGCAGCGTCCAGATCAGCACGGGAATGGCGATCAGGATCAGCTTGCCTTCGTCGAGGACCCTTTTCATCACTCGGCTCCCTTCGACAGACGCTTCACCATGAACCAGACCATAGGCAGGATGAGCGGCATCGCGCAGATGATCGAGGCGATGCCGAGGTCGAGATTGTTGTTGCGCATGTAGCGGATGCCGAGCGTCGCCAGGACGTGGTTGAGGTCGCCCGGGCCACCGCCGGTGAGCAGGTAGACGCTGTTGAAGTCGCCGAGCGTCCAGATCATCGAGAGCAGGGTCGAGGTGACATAGAGCGTCGCCAGGGACGGCCAGGTGATGAAGCGGAACTGCTGCCATTTGTTGGCGCCGTCGACGCTGGCGGCCTCGTAGAGGTCCTGCGCGATCGCGAGCCGGCCGGTGACGAGGATCAGCGTCCAGAACGGCAGCGACTTCCAGATATGGACGAGGATCGAGGAGGCGAAGGCGAGCGTCGGGTCGGTCAGCCAGCCCGGGCCCTCGACGATGCCGAACCACTGGAAGAGCTGCTGGTTGATCATGCCGTTCTCGGGGTTGAGCATGATCCGGAAGGACAGGATGGTCGGGATCGAAGGCACCGCCCAGGGCAGGATGAACAGCACCAACATGAAGCGCACCCAGGCGCGCTGCTGGACGAAGAAGCCCGAGAGGAACAGTGCGATGATGAACTTCAGGTTCACCGCGATGAACAGGAAGACGATGGTATTGACGACCGTGCGGAAGAAGATCGGGTCGGCGAAGAGCGCCTTGTAGGACTGCCAGTTGAGGCCGAGCCAGAGGCCGTAGGCGACGGGGTAGACCACCATCACCGCGAAGACGAGGAGATAAGGCGCGAGCATGAGCACGCCCCAGAGCACGCGGTCGCGCGCCTGCCCGGACGTAGCCTCGCTTGAAACGGTCGTGGGGGGTGCCATCGCCGTGGTGGTCATCTTGTTGTTCTCCCTCGATACGCCCTGCCAGCGGAGACGGGCCGGCATCCCGCGGCGCGTGCGCCGCGGGATGCCGTATTTGTCGGCTTCGCGTTATCCCGGCGTCAGCCGGCGATCTGCTTGATGCGGGCGATCATCTCGTCGACCGCCTGCTCGGGCGAGATCTTGTCCTGGACGACGCGGTTGACCGCCTTGGCCCAGACGTTCTCGGCATTCACCGTGGTGAACTTGTAGTTGTAGACGAACTGGAACGGCACGGTGCCGTCCGTGTATTGCTTGTAGACGATCTTGCGATGCGGGTCGGCGCCGGTCCAGAACTCGGCCTTGGCGGCTTCGATCGTGGTCGGGAACCAGCGGCCGACCGAACCCTCGACGAAGGGACGCAGATTCTCGTCCTTCATCATGAAGGCCATGAATTCCTTGCCGCGCTTCTTGTTCTTGCCGTCGGCGAAGACGACGGCGGTCTTGACCGCGGCGAGGTTGGTCATCGGCGAGCCGTCCGGCTTGTTCGGGAACTCGGCCGTGCGGATGTTGTCGTAATAGTTCTTCTTGGCCTGATCACGCTGCTCCTGCGTCAGAGCCTGATTGTTCATGTCGTCGAGGTGCTTGGCCGCGATCGAGATCGTAGCGTTGTGGGTCAGCACCGTCGTGCGGTTGTGGAAGGCGACGTTGTTGTCGGGGTCGAGCCAGTTCACCGAGGAGGGCGGCGTACAGCCGCGCTGGGAGATGTTGGAATAGTCCTTGACCGCCTTGACCATGGCCGCCTTGTTGGCCGGCTGGTCGAGCACGATCTTGCCGTCCTCGTCGACGACCTTGGCGTTATGGGCGTTGGCGAAGGTCAGGAAGGAGTAGAAGGTGTCCGAGGCGGCGACGCCCATCGGATGGCCAACGGCGTAGATGCGCTTGCCTTTGGAGCGCAGCGCGCCCTGGACCTTGTCGCACCAGAAGTCCCAGTAACCGTCCCAGCCCTTCGGAATGTCGCTTTCCTTGAAGCCGGCTTCTTCCAGCATGTCCTTCCAGTAGGTGATGTGCATCATCTGCTGCTGGACCGGGAAGGCGTAATAGGCCTTCTTCTTGGTCTTGTCGTTCATCAGCAAGGTCGTCGCCAGCGCCTGCGGCTGGATCTGCGCCTTGATCGGCTCCAGCACGTCGGTGACGTCCTCGAGCTTGCCCTCGAAGGCCCATTGCCCGGTGGTGCGGAAGTCATAGGTGGTGCAGAAGCCGACATCCGGCGGCGTGCCGGCCTGGACGGCACCGACCGACTTGGTGACGCAGTCTTCCGTCGCATAGAGGGAGAGGTCGACCTTGACGCCCGTCGCCTTCTGGAATTTGTCTACGACGGCGAGCAGCGCGTCGTCCTCGCCCTTGTAGAAGCCCTTGGTGAACCAGACCGTCACCGTCTCCTGGGCGAGCGCCGCTCCGGACCAACCGGCGGCGATGGCGGCCAAGGCTGCGCCGGCAGCCAGAGAGCGCACGGATTTCATGGTAACCTCCCATTTCAAACGTTTAAATTGAGCTTTTTTGCCCGCTCCTCATAAACACTAGTCGATCAGCCATGCAACTCACAAGCGGCTGGGTTGCACGATTTTCATGCGACGCTCGACCGACCGCTTCGACGAGAACCCGCGTGAATCGGCTTTGACGGCGCAGCCCCGCCGCGTCAAAGAAGACAATGTCACGGATGTGTCATGAGCGCAGCTTACCCCGCGCCGCACGATCCATACCCTGACGTTCGCGCGATCTTGCTGCGCGGCAGAGCCAACCGGAGTTTCCCATGCGCGCCCTCGCAATCGCCGCCCTTGCGCTCGGCCTCGCTGTTCCGGCGATCGACGCCGCCTTCGCAGTCGAAGGCAAGCTGGTGCTCTACACCAGCCAGCCCAACACCGACGCACAGCAGACGATCGACGCCTTCAAGGCGAAATACCCCAAGGTCGAGATCAGCTTCGTTCGGGACGGTACGCCGCGCGTGATGGCCAAGCTCCGGGCCGAGATCGAGGCCGGCGCGCCACAGGCCGACGTGCTGCTGATCGCGGACGCTGTGACCATGGAAGGCCTGAAGAAGGAAGGCCGCCTGCTTGCCCATGACAAGGCCGATGTCTCGGCCTTCCCGGCCGGCGTGCACGATCCCGCGAAGATGTGGTTCGCGACCAAGCTGATCACCACCGGCATCGTCTACAACACCAAGGCGGCGCTGAAGCCCGAAAGCTGGCTCGACCTCGCCAAGCCCGAGGTCAAGAACCAGCTCGCCATGCCGAGCCCGCTGAATTCGGGCGCCGCGATGATCCACACGATCACGCTGACCGGCAACCTGCCGGGCGGCTGGAGCTTCTACGAAAAGCTGAAGGAGAACGGCACGCTCGCGGCCGGCGCCAATGGCGACATCCTGCGCCAAGTCGCCACCGGCGAGAAGCTCTACGGCATGATCGTCGACTTCATGCCGATTCGCGAGAAGGCCAAGGGCGCTCCGGTCGAGTTCGTCTTCCCGAAGGAAGGTGTCTCGGCGGTGAGCGAGCCGGTCGCGATCCTGAAGAGCAGCAAGAACCCGGAAGCTGCCAAAGCCCTGGTCGACTTCCTGATCTCCAAGGACGGCCAGGAGCTCGCGCTGAAGCAGGGCTATGTCTCGGCTCATCCCGACGTCGCCCTGCCGGCAGGCTATCCCTCGCGCGGCGCGATCAAGCTGATGCCGTTCGACGCCGCCAAGGCGCTGGCCGACGAGCCGGCCGCCCGCAAGCGCTTCAGCGCGATCTTCGAAGGCTGAGGCCCGATCAGACCGGTCCAGGCACCGACACGATGACGCTCGCAGCACCCGCAGAGCTCCGGCAGGCCGGTATCCGCCCGGCCTTTCCCGGCCTCGCGCTGCCGGCCGGCCTCGGCTTGCCGGTGCTGCTGCTGCTGTGCGCAACGCTGTTCGGCGCCCTGCCCTTCCTGCGGCTGCTGATTGCGGCCTTCGCTCCGGGTTGGCAATTCGCACCCGAGGCGGCGCTGGCCGAGATCACCAGCCGCGCCGCGGTCAACGCGACCCTGCACACCTTCGAGACGGCCGGCCTTTCGGCGCTCGGCGCGTTGCTGATCGGCGGCACGACGGCGATCCTGCTCGCCGTCACCGACGTGCGTGGCAAGCGGCCGCTTGCCTTCGCGCTGGTGTTCTCGATGATGATCGCGCCGCAGGTGGCGGCGCTCGCCTTCCTCAGCCTGTTCGCGCCGAGCTCGGCTCTGCTCGGCATGCTCGGGCTCGCTCCCGAGCCCGGCACCCCCAATCCCCTGCTCGGGCGCGGCGGCATCATCCTGGTGATGGCACTGCACCATGCCCCGCTGGTCGCGATCACGCTCTGGACAGGTTTGCGCAGCGTGCCGCATGCATTGGTCGAGGCCGCGCAGATGGAAGGCGCGGCGCCCGCCACCATCGTCGGGCGCATCCTGCTGCCGGTGCTGCGGCCGCAGATCATCGCCGCGGCGCTGCTCGCCTTCGTCGCCGGCATCGGCAATTTCGGCATCCCGGCCCTGCTTGGCCTGCCGGTGAACTACCTGACCTTGCCGACGCTGATCTATCGCCGGCTGTCGAGCTTCGGCCCGGCCGGGCTGCCGGATGCCGCAGCGCTCTCGCTGCTGGTCGCGCTCGTCGCCGGCTGCGGCATCGTCGCCAGCCTGATCGCGACGCGCCGCGGCGGCGGCAAGGTCGAGATCGAGCGGCCCCTGCAGCCGTTCTGGCAGCTCGGCACCGCGCGCCCCTTCGTCGCTGCCGGCCTCTGGCTGCTGATCGCGCTCAAGCTCGGCCTGCCGCTGCTGGCGCTGATCGGCGAGGCGCTGACGCCGGCGCTCGGGGTTGTCCTCACCTGGCAGAATCTCACCTTCGACAAGTTCGCCGAGGTGCTGCTGCGCCAGGACGTGACGGTGCGCGCCTTCCGCAATTCCTTCCTGTTCGCCGGTACCGCCGCCGTACTGCTGGCTTTCCTCTCGATCGCCTTCGCCTACGGGCTGGAGCGGCGCATGGGCAAGCTCAGGCGCGTCGTCGACGTGGTGATCGAACTGCCCTACGCGCTGCCCGGCGTCGTGCTCGCCATCGCCTGCATCCTGATGTTCCTGAAGCCGCTGCCGCTGATCGGCGTCAGCATCTACGCCACGCCCTTCATCATCCTCTTCGCCTATATGGCCCGCTTCCTGCCGCTGGCGCTGAAGGCCCCGGTCGCGGCTATGGCCCAGATCGAGGCGCACCACGAGGAAGCCGCCAGGCTCGACGGCGCCGGCCTCTGGCAGATGCTGCGTTTCATCGTCGCCCCGATCCTGGCGCCGGCGGCGGCCGTCAGCGGGCTGATGGTCTTCCTCGTCGCCTTCAACGAACTCACCGTCTCGGCACTGCTCTGGTCGTCCGGCACCGAGACGCTCGGGGTCGTGCTGTTCAGCCTGAAGGAAGCCGGGCTCGCCGGGGAAGCTGCCGCGGTGGCGATCAGCGCCTGCGCGGTGATCCTTGCCGTGATGCTCGGGCTCGACGCGCTCGGCCGCAAGCTGCCGGCGAACATCCTGCCCTGGCGGATCTGAGCGGCAGCGTCCTGCCGCCCTGATAAGAGCGCCTTATCAGGGCGATCCAGACCGACATAGTTAAGCCCAATTTAACGTTACGGCAGGATGGTCTGCCGCATGGAGTTCGCCCTTCCGCCGCGAAGCAGAGCTTGCAACCCGCCGCATACCTCGCCGGCGCCGATCAGGGACTTGTGAGTTCAATGGCCTATCGCGCAAACGGACGCCGCCAGAGCGAGCCCATCGACGATCAGCTCAAGGTCCTCCTCGTCGAGGATTCACGGACCTATGCGCTGGCGCTGTCGCGCCGCCTGGAAGCCGAGCTGCGCCTGCCCATCGTCGTCTGCCAGTCGCTCAACGAGCTGCACGAGGTCGTCACCGAGAACCGCGCCGCCTATACCATGGCCGTGGTCGACCTGAACCTGCCCGACGCGCCGCATGGCGAGGCCATCGACTTCACGGTGCAGCGCGGCATTCCCACTATCGTCCACACCGCGAGCTACGATCTCGACACGCGCAACCGGATCATGGAGCGCGATGTCATCGACTATGTCCCCAAGGACAGCGCCTTCACGCTGGAGACCGTGGTCGCCACCGCCAGACGCGCGCTCGCCAACCGGCAGACCCGCATCCTGGTCGTCGACGACGTCTCTGCGACCCGCAAGCTGCTCGCCCATATGTTGAAGGTGCAGCAGTACCAGGTGATCGAGGCAAGCTCCGGCGACCAGGCGCTGTCGCTGCTTCAGAACGATCCCGACATCCGGCTTGTGGTGAGCGACTACTATATGCCTGACCTCGACGGCTACGAGCTGACGCGCCGCATCCGCCGGCAGTTCGCATCCGATCGGCTGCGCGTGATCGGCGTCTCCTCGTCGAGCGACCGCATGGTTTCGGTCGGCTTTCTCAAGGCGGGCGCGAACGACTTCATCTCGATGCCGTTCATTCCGGAAGAGCTGCAATGCCGGATCGCCAGCAATGTCGAGACGCTTGAGCAGCTCGTGCAGCTCCACAGCCTGGCCTCGCGCGATGCCTTGACCGGGCTGTTCAACCGGCGCCACTTCTTCGCGAATGCCGGCAGGCTGATCGAGGACGCACAGGCGAAGAAGCGAAAGAGTGCCGTCGCCATCCTCGACATCGATGACTTCAAGCAGCTGAACGACAGCCATGGTCATGATTTCGGCGACCAGGCGCTCGCCAGCGTGGCGCGATGCCTCGCCCAGTCGATCGAAGGCAGCGGCCACCTGCTCGCCCGCATCGGCGGCGAAGAGTTCGCCATCCTGTTCCCGGGCCTCGACGCCAAGGCGGCGATGCGCATCAGCGATCACATCCGGCTCGACATCTCGCACGAAACGCTGCTGGTCGACGACCAGCAGGTCACGCTGACGGTCTCGATCGGCGTCGCGGAGATCGATGCAGCAAGCAGGTTCGACCAGCACCTGATCGCCGCCGACCGCGCGCTCTACGTGGCCAAACGCGAGGGACGCAATCGCGTGCGCCTCGCGGAGTAACCACGCACAGGTTTAGCCCGCCGCGGCGAGACGAGCGCCGCCAGCAGCCAGCTCACCCATCAGCAGGGCGCGGTTGGCCTTCGACTCGCGCACGATGAAGTCGACGACCGCCCGCACCCGCGCCACATCCTTGAGATCGGCGTGGACGAGCAGCCAGAAGGAGCGCGTGATCGAGACGCTCTCCGGCAGCACCGGCACGAGCCGCGGCTCGTCGACCGCCATGAAATGGTGGATGACCCCGATGCCGGCGCCTGCGGCGACCGCGTTCATCTGCGCCAGAACGCTAGAACTCTGGATGTGGGCACGCAGGCCCTTGGCGACCTCGTCGAGATAGTCGAGTTCGGGCGTGAAGATCAGGTCGTCGATATAGCCGACGACGCGATGGCCGAAGAGATCCTCGGCCGCTGTGATCGGCGGCATGGTGTCGAGATAGTCCTGCGAGGCGTAGAGCCCGAGCCGATAGTCGCAAAGCTTGCGCGCGACGACCTTGCCCTCCTTGGGCGGGGCGAGCGTGATCGCGACATCGGCCTCGCGCTTCGACAGCGAGAGCAGGCGCGGCATGGCGATGAGCTGCAGTTCCAACCCGGGATAGGCCTTGGTGAGCGCAGCGAAACGGGACGCCAGGAAGGTCGAGCCGAAGCCATCAGGTGCGCCGATCCGGACCGTGCCGGAGAGCGCCATGTCGGCCCCGCCGATCTCGCTCTGGATCGCCAGCGCCTCGGTCTCCATGCTCTCGGCCTTGGCCAGCAACTGCTCGCCATGACCGGTCAGCGCATAGCCCTGCGGGCGACGCTCGAACAATTTGGCCTTGAGCGATTCCTCCAGCGAGGTGATGCGGCGTGAAACGGTGGCATGGTCGGCGCCGAGGCGGCGCGCCGCCGCAGTCAGCCGGCCCGAGCGGGCCACGGCGAGAAAAAAGCGCAGGTCGTCCCAGTCGAACCGTTCCATGGCGCTTCTCCCATATCTGTGTTTTCGCACGACGCTGGTCGATATCCGCCTATAGTCGTGCGCAAACGATAATGATAGGGGTAGCGCCAATCAGCAGCACACGACTTTAGGGGAGGATGCCATGCGTCAGATCGGTCACTTCATCGGCGGCAAGCACGTCGCCGGCACCTCGGGCCGCACGGCCGACGTCTACCAGCCGATGGACGGCTCGGTGATCGGCAAGGTTGCGCTCGCTTCCGCCGCCGAGATGCGCGCCGCGGTCGAGAACGCCGCCGAAGCCCAGCCGAAATGGGCGGCGGTCAATCCGCAGCGCCGGGCCCGCGTGCTGATGAAGTTCCTCGACCTGATCGCGCAGAACAATGACGAGCTCGCCGAGCTGCTCGCCCGCGAGCACGGCAAGACCATTCCCGACGCCAAGGGCGACATCCAGCGCGGCGTCGAGGTCGTCGAGTTCTCGCTCGGCGTGCCCAATCTGATGAAGGGCGAGTTCACCGACGGCGCCGGCCCCGGCATCGACATCTACTCGCTGCGCCAGCCGCTCGGCGTCGTCGCCGGCATCACCCCGTTCAACTTCCCGGCCATGATCCCGCTCTGGAAGCTCGGCCCCGCCATCGCCTGCGGCAATGCCTTCATCCTGAAGCCGTCCGAGCGCGACCCCGGCGTGCCGATGCGCCTGGCAGAGCTCTTCGTCGAAGCGGGCGGACCTCCCGGCATCCTCAACGTCGTCAACGGCGACAAGGAGGCGGTCGACGCCATCCTCGACGACCACGACATCAAGGCCGTCGGCTTCGTCGGCTCGACCCCGATCGCCGAGTACATCTACGCCCGCGGCTGCGCCAACGGTAAGCGCGTGCAGTGCTTCGGCGGCGCCAAGAACCACATGATCATCATGCCCGACGCCGACATGGACCAGGCGGTCGACGCGCTGATCGGCGCCGGCTACGGCTCGGCCGGCGAGCGCTGCATGGCGATCTCGGTCGCGGTCCCGGTCGGCAAGGCCACCGCCGAGGAGTTGGTCAAGCGTCTCATCCCCCGCGTCGAAAGCCTCAAGATCGGCCCCTCGACCGACATCTCGGCCGATTACGGCCCGGTCGTCACCAAGGCGGCGATGGAGAAGATCAAGTCCTATGTCGACATCGGCATCGGCGAGGGCGCCAAGCTCGTCGTCGACGGCCGCGACTTCAAGATGCAGGGCTACGAGAACGGCTTCTATGTCGGCGGCTGCCTGTTCGACAACGTCACCAAGGACATGCGCATCTACAAGGAGGAGATCTTCGGCCCCGTCCTCTCCGTGCTGCGCACCGAGAGCTATGACGAGGCGCTGAAGCTCACCAACGACCATGAATACGGCAACGGCACCGCGATCTACACCCGCGACGGTGACGCCGCCCGCGACTTCGCCTCGAAGGTCCAGGTCGGCATGGTCGGCATCAACGTGCCGATCCCGGTTCCGCTGGCCTACTACACCTTCGGCGGCTGGAAGCGCTCGTCCTTCGGCGATCTCAACCAACACGGCCCGGATTCGATCCGCTTCTACACCAAGACCAAGACGGTGACGGCGCGCTGGCCCTCGGGCATCAAGGACGGCGCCAGCTTCGTCATCCCGACGATGAACTGAGCCGGCGGCGAAGGAGATCGGATCGTGTTCTCCCTAACCGAAGACCAGATTGCGATCCGCGACATGGCCCAGGGTTTCGCTGCCGAAACCCTGGCGCCGCATGCCGTGCGCTGGGACGAGGAGAAGCATTTCCCGGTCGAGGAAATGCGCCAGGCGGCGGCGCTCGGCATGGGCGGCATCTACATCCGCGACGATGTCGGCGGTTCCGGCCTGTCACGTCTCGACGCAGCGGTAATCTTCGAGGCGCTCTCGACGGGCTGCCCGACGGTCGCCGCCTATATCTCGATCCACAACATGTGCGCCTGGATGATCGACCGCTACGGGTCGGACGAGCAGCGCCATAAGTTCCTGCCGAAGCTCTGCAGCATGGAGCATCTGGCGAGCTATTGCCTGACCGAGCCGGGCGCCGGCTCGGACGCCGCGGCGCTGAAGACCAAAGCCGTGCTCGACGGCGACCATTACGTGCTCGACGGCCAGAAGCAGTTCATCTCCGGCGCCGGCGTCTCCGACATCTATGTCGTGATGGTCCGCACCGGCGAGGCCGGTCCATCCGGCATCTCGACCATCGTCGTCGAGAAGGGCACGCCCGGCCTCTCCTTCGGCGCCAACGAGAAGAAGATGGGCTGGAACGCCCAGCCGACGCGGGCAGTGGTCTTCGAGAATTGCCGCGTGCCCGTCGCAAACCGGATCGGCCCGGAAGGCATCGGCTTCAAGATCGCCATGGCCGGGCTCGACGGCGGCCGGCTCAATATCGGCGCCTGCTCGATCGGCGGGGCGCAGGGCGCGCTCGACAAGGCCCTCAGCTATGCGCAGGAGCGCAAGGCCTTCGGCTCCCGCATCGCCGATTTCCAGGCGCTGCAGTTCAAGCTCGCCGACATGGCGATCGAGCTCGAGGCTGCCCGCACCTTCCTCTGGCGCGCCGCGGCGGCGCTCGACGCCAAGACGCCGGATGCCAGCAAGCTCTGCGCCATGGCCAAGCGCGTCGCGACGGATACTGGCTTCGAGGTAGCCAACCAGGCGCTGCAGATCCATGGCGGCTATGGCTATCTCGCCGATTACGGCATCGAGAAGATCGTCCGCGATCTCAGGGTCCACCAGATCCTGGAAGGGACCAACGAGGTGATGCGGATGATCGTGGCGCGCTCGCTGGTCGGGCGGGCGAAGGGGAATTGAAGACGCACCGTCATTCTCGGGCGAAGCGAAGCGCAGACCCGAGAATCTCCTGAAAGAGATGCTCGGGTCAGGCCCGAGCATGACGCCAATGACAGCGGGAAGGACACGACCATGAGCACCATCGCCTTCATCGGGCTCGGCAATATGGGCGGGCCGATGGCCGGCAACCTGGTCAAGGCCGGGCACAAGGTCTCGGCCTTCGACCTGTCGCAAGCCTCCAAGGATGCCGCCGCCGCGCTCGGCGTCGGCATCGCCGGCTCGGCGAAGGAAGCGGTCGCCGAGGCCGAGATCGTCGTCACCATGCTGCCGGCCGGCAAGCATGTGCTGGGGGTCTGGGCCGACATCCTCCCCGCCGTGAAGCCTGGGACGCTCCTGATCGATTCCTCGACCATCGACGTCGAAAGCGCCCGCAAGGCGCATGCGCTCGCCGCCGAGCGCGGCTGCCTCTCCCTCGACGCGCCGGTCTCCGGCGGTGTCGGTGGCGCCCAGGGTGCGACCCTGACCTTCATGGTCGGCGGCAGTACAGACGCCTTCAAGCGCGGCGAGCCGGTCCTCTCGGCCATGGGCAAGAAGGTCGTGCATTGCGGCGACGCAGGCAACGGTCAGGCAGCCAAGATCTGCAACAACATGATCTTGGGCATCTCGATGATCGGCGTCTCCGAGGCCTTCGTGCTGGCCGAGAAGCTCGGCCTGTCGCATCAGGCGCTGTTCGATGTCGCATCGACCTCCTCGGGCCAGTGCTGGTCGCTGACGACCTACTGCCCGGTGCCAGGCCCGGTGCCGACCTCGCCGGCCAACAACGACTACAAGCCGGGCTTCGCCTCGGCGCTGATGCTGAAGGACCTGAAGCTCGCCCAGGAAGCAGCGCAGGCCGCCGGCGCCTCGACCCCGCTCGGCGCTGCGGCCGCGCAGGTCTACGGCATGCACAACGCCTGGGGCGAAGGCGGCACCGATTTCTCCGGCATCATCCACCTGCTGCGCGGGCGCGGGAAGGAGTGAGCAGGCGGCCCCTCTGTCGGCGACTGTTCGCATACGTATAATTCTGCGTTCGCCCCGTTCCGGTCGGACCGAAAGGGGAGTAGGACGGGAGGCATGAACGACGCCTCCCGCCGCACCGAACGCTCAGCCCAGACCGGCTTCGCCACCAGCTCGCTCGACCGACGCGCCGATCTGCGCGACCGGCCGGACGAGGTCGCCACGCTGCGCGCCCGCAGCGATGCGCGTTTCACCGTCGTCGCCGGCGAGACGCCGATCCTGCTGCGGACAGGCGCCGAGACGCAAACCGTCTGGTTCGACGAGCGCGGCGCCGACGGCCTCGGCGAAGGGCAGGAAGAAGTCTTCCTCGGACTCGATCCGGATGGCGCCCCGCGCTTTGGCCGATTGATCGATCGCGAGCTGCTGGACGGCCTGCGCGAGCAGGCCGTGCTTGTCGTCACCGACCTGCGCAGCGTCGCGCTGAAGCGACTGGTGCCGAAGGACGAACTCGGCCCGCTCGGCGAGGCCAAGGCCCTGCTCGACTGGCATGCCCGCCATCGCTGCTGCGCCCAATGCGGCGCACCGACCAAGCTCAGCTCGGCCGGCTGGAAGCGGCAATGCGAATCCTGCGGCGCGCAGCATTTCCCGCGTACCGACCCGGTCGTGATCATGCTGGCGGTGCGCGGCGACAACTGCCTGCTGGCGCGCCAGGCCCGCTTCGCGCCTGGCATGTATTCCTGCATCGCAGGGTTCGTCGAGCCGGGCGAAACCTTCGAGGATGCGGTGCGCCGCGAGACCTGGGAGGAAGCGGGCCTGCGTACCGGCACGGTGCGCTACATCGCCTCGCAGCCCTGGCCCTTCCCGGGCTCGCTGATGATCGGCTGCATCGCCGAGGCGCTGAACGACGACATCGTCCTCGATGGCACCGAGCTGGAAGCCGGCCGCTGGTTCAGCCGCACCGAGGCGCTGCAGATGCTGGAGGGCAAGCACCCCGACAACCTGTTCTGCCCGCCGCACATGGCGATCGCCAACACGATCCTGAAGGCGTGGGCGGTGGACGGCGAGGAACCGTGATCGTCCGGACGCGTCATTCTCGGGCGAAGCGTAGCGCTGACCCGAGAATCTCCTGACGAGAAGGCGCTATCGGAACCTCCTCCGGCCTGAGATGCTCGGGTCAAGCCCGAGCACGACGGATGTCACTCCCCCGGCTCGGGGAAGCTGTCGCGGAATGCGTGGGCGGGGTAGACGCCCAAAATCTTCAGCTCCTTGGAGAAGAAGGCGAGTTCGTCGAGGGCGCGCTTCAGCGCCGGATCGTCGGGATGGCCCTCGACATCGCTGTAGAACATCGTCGCCGAGAAATGGCCGTCGACCATGTAGCTCTCGAGCTTGGTCATGTTGATGCCATTGGTGGCGAAGCCGCCGAGCGCCTTGTAGAGCGCCGCCGGCAGGTTGCGGACCTGGAAGATCAGCGTCGTCACCGTCTTGCCCGAGCCCTGACGGGCGAACTCCGGATATTTCGAGAGCACGACGAAGCGCGTGGTGTTGTGCTTCTCGTCCTCGATGTCCTCCATCAGGATGTTGAGACCGTAGACCTCGGCGGCGATGTGCGGTGCGATCGCGGCCCGCGTCGGATCGCCAGCCTCAGCCACCTGCCGGGCCGAACCGGCGGTGTCGGCCGCGACCTCGGCCTTGAGGCCGAGCTTGCGGATGATCTTGCGGCACTGGCCGAGCGCATGGATGTGGCTCTGCACCGTCTTCAGCGTCGCCAGCGTCGCGCCCTCGACCGCCATCAGATGGAAGCGGATCGGCAGGAAGTGTTCGCCGATGATGTGCAGGCCGGAGCGCGGCAGCAGGTGATGGATGTCGGCGACACGGCCGGCGATCGAATTGTCGATCGGGATCATGCCGTAGCGGGCAGCGCCGTCGGAGACTGCGGCGAGCGCGTCCTCGAAGGTGCGGCAGGGCAAGAGCTCGCAATCCGGAAAGACCTGGAGGGCGGCCTGCGAGGAGAAGGCTCCGGGCTCACCCTGATAGGAAACGACGACTGACATTTTAAGTCTTTCAGGCTCAGGCTCTGGATGTCAGGAACGCGCGGGCGCGGTCCAGATCGGGGGGCGTGTCGACGCCGCGCGGGACGTGATCGATGATCATCGCGTCGATGCGCATGCCGTCCTCGATCGCCCGCAGCTGCTCGAGCTTCTCACGCAGTTCGAGCGGCGACTGCGGCAGCGAGACGAAGCGGTCGAGCGCGCGGCGGCGATAGGCGTAGAGGCCGACATGGTGATAGAGCGGGCCGTCGCCATAAGGCGCGGTCGCGCGGGTGAAGTAGAGCGCCCGCATCCGGCCGGGCGAAATCTCGCTGCCGATCAGCTTGACTACGCTCGGCGCGGTCTTTTCCTCTTCCTCGGTGATCTCGCCGGCAAGCGTCGCGATATCGACGGCCGGATCGGCGAGCGGCTCGACCGCTGCCGCGATCGCGGTCGGCGCCAGCGTGGGGAAGTCGCCCTGGACGTTGACGATGATGTCGTGCTCGCCCTTCGGGTCGATGATATCCGCGGCTTCCTTGATCCGGTCGGAGCCGGTCTGATGCGCCGGGCTGGTCATCACCGCGCGCCCGCCGGCCTGCTCGATCGCGGCGAGGATGCGCTCGTCATCGGTCGCGACCACGACATCGCCGACACGCGCTTCGATGGCGCGGCGCCAGACGCGAACGATCATCGGCTCGCCCAGGATGTCGGCCAGCGGCTTGCCCGGCAGGCGTGTCGCCTGCATGCGGGCCGGGATCAGGATCAACGGATTGGGCATTGGCTGGGGAAAGCTCGCGGGGCGGCAAAAGGTCTCAAAGCGGTGCGTGCTTATACGAGTTGCAATGCAGCGCGCAAAGCGGTTAAGCAGCGCAGGCGTGCCGGCTCCCGCAAGGGTCCGGCCGCAGCGCTGTCTTGCCTCGCCGACGGGCGGGCTAGGGGTTGTGAGAGACGATGAATATCGAACTGAACAAGATCGCTGGCGCGGGCCTCTCGACCCTGCTCGTCGTGATGGCCCTGAACATGGGCGCCGGCATCGTCTTCGCCCCGAAGAAGCCGGCCGTGCCGGGCTTCGACCTGCCGAGCCTCGAGCCGGCAGCAGCTGGCGGTGGCGGCGCGGCCGCTGCGGCGGCCGAGGAGCCGATCGCGGTGCGCCTCGCCAAGGCCGACCCGGCCAAGGGCGAGAAGGCCGTCGCAGCCTGCAAGGCCTGCCACACCTTCGAGAAGGGCGGCGCCAACAAGGTCGGCCCGCATCTCTATGACGTCTATGGCCGCCCCGAAGGCTCGGTCGCCGGCTTCGGCTATTCGGCCGCGATGAAGGGCCGCAACGACAAGAGCTGGGATGCCGACGCTCTCGACCACTTCCTGAAGAACCCGAAGGCCTACGTCCCCGGCACCATCATGGCCTTCGCTGGCATCAGCAGGCCCGAGGCCCGCGCTGACGTCGTCGCCTATCTGAACACGCTGGCCGACGCGCCCAAGCCCCTGCCGAAGCCCTGAGCGGCAGCGCTTTCGCAGCAACGTGATCCATGAGCCGGGCCAAGCGCCCGGCTTTTGCTTGTTTGCGCCATGCAATTGCCGCCACCATCGCGGCGAATGCCGGTTGCGCTGGCTTTAGCTGAACGCAACGACATAATCGGACGACGAATCGCAAGGGGTATCGCATGGCGATCCGGATCACCCGCCGCAGGCTGCTCGAAGCTGGTGGCGCGCTCGCAGGCGCGGCCGCACTGCCGGGCTCGCTCACGACGGCGCTCGCGCAGGAGAACGAGGTCCATGGCCTCTCGACCTTCGGCGAGCTGGCGCTGCCGCCGGATTTCCCGCATTTCGCCTATGTGAACCCGAAAGCGCCGAAAGGCGGCTCGATCACCATCCAGATCAAGCGCGCCGGCGGCAACCAGAGCTTCGACACCTTCAACACGCTCAACACCTATGTGCTGCAGGGCGATGGCGCCGCCGGCATGGATGCGTGCTTCGACAGCCTGATGGCCGGCTCCGGCGACGAGCCCGGCTCGCTCTACGGCCTGCTGGCGAAGAGCGTCGTGGTATCCACGGACAAGCTGACCTATCGCTTCCGCATGCGGCCGGAAGCGAAGTTCCATGACGGCTCGCGCGTCACCGCGCGTGATGCCGCCTTCTCGTTCAACCTGCTCAAGAGCAAGGGCCACCCGACTTATCGGCTGATCCTTGCCGAGATGGAATCGGCGATCGCCGAGAGCGACGACCTCATCGTGGTCAAGCTCACGCCCAAGCGCAGCCGCGACCTGCACCTCGTCGTCGCCGGCCTGCCGGTCTTTTCCGAGACATTCTGGTCGACCCGCAATTTCGAGGCCTCGACATTGGAGCCGCCGCTTGGCTCGGGCGCCTACAAGGTCGGCAAGTTCGAGCAGGGCCGCTTCATCGAGTTCGACCGGGTTCCTGAGTACTGGGCCAAGGATCTGCCGGTGAATGTCGGCCAGAACAATTTCGACCGCGTGCGCTGGGAGTATTTCCGCGACCGGCAAGTGGCGTTCGAGGCCTTCAAGAGCGGCGTGATCACCTTCCAGGAGGAGTTCACCTCGCGCATCTGGGCGACCGGCTACGACTTCCCCGCCATCCATGAAGGCAAGGTCAAGAAGGAGGCCCTGCCGAAGACCGAGCCGATCGGCTCGCAGGGCTGGATCTACAATCTGCGCCGCGAGAAGTTCGCCGATCCGCGCATCCGCGAGGCGCTCGGCCTCGCCTTCGACTTCGAGTGGACCAACAAGAACATCATGTTCTCGTCCTTCTCGCGGGCGACTTCCTATTTCGAGAACTCGGATTCGAAGGCCGTCGGCAAGCCCTCGCCGGAGGAGCTGGCGCTGCTGGAGCCGTTCCGTGGCAAGGTGCCGGAGGAAGTCTTCGGCGAGCCCTTCCTGCCGCCGGTCTCGGACGGCTCTGGCAGCGATCGCGCCCTGCTGCGCCGGGCCGACGAGATGCTGCGCGCTGCCGGCTGCAAGCGCGACGGCAATGTGCTGAAGCTGCCAAACGGTCAGCCCTTCGAGATCGAGTTCCTCGACTCGACTCCGTCCCTGCAGCCGCACACCCAGCCTTTCCAGGCCAATCTGAAGCGGCTCGGTATCAACGCGACCTCACGCATCGTCGACGGCGCGCAATACCAGCGCCGGCTCGACGAGTTCGACTTCGACATGATCAGCCGAGCAATGAGCGGCAGCGCCATCCCGAGCGACACGATGCGCGTCGTCTACGGCTCGGAAGCGGCCAGGACACGCGGCTCGCGCAATGTCGGTGGCATCGCCAGCCCGGCGATCGACGCGATGATCGACAAGATCGGCCAGGCCGACAGCTATGCCGAGGTCGTCGTCGCCGCAAAATGCCTCGACCGGCTATTGCGGGCCGGGCGCTACTGGATCCCGATGTGGTGGAACGCCAGCGAGTGGCTGGCCTATTGGGACATGTATGAGCGCCCGCAGACCAAGCCGAAATTCAGCTCCGGCGCTCCGGGCACCTGGTGGTACGATCCGGAAAAGGCCAAGCGGATCGGGAAGGCATAAGCGGGAATGCTGAATTACATCGCCCGACGTCTGGCGTTGATGGTGCCGACTCTGTTCGGCATCCTGCTGATCTCCTTCGTCATCGTGCAGTTCGCGCCGGGCGGGCCGGTCGAGCGGATCATCTCACAGCTCAATAATCCCAATAGCGGCGCGGCCGAGCGCGTCGGCGGTGGCTCGGGCGGTGATGCCGGCGCGCAAGCGCTGGATTCAGGCTCGGCCTATCGCGGCGCGCAGGGGCTCGATCCAGCCTTCATCAAGGAGCTGGAGAAGCAGTTCGGCTTCGACAAGCCGGCGCATGAGCGCTTCCTCAAGATGCTGAAGGACTATGCGACCTTCGATTTCGGTCGCAGCTATTTTCGCGACGCGCCGGTGCTGCAGCTGATCAAGGAGAAGCTGCCGGTCTCGATCACGCTCGGGCTGTGGATGACCCTGCTCTCCTATGCGATCTCGATCCCGCTCGGCATCCGCAAGGCGGTCAAGGACGGCTCGCGCTTCGACACCTGGACCAGCGCGGTCGTGATCATCGGCTACGCCATTCCGAGCTTCCTGTTCGCGATCCTGCTGATCGTGCTCTTCGCCGGCGGCTCGTTCTGGCAGATCTTCCCCTTGCGCGGCCTGACCTCGGAGAACTGGGCTCAGCTCAGCCTGATGGGCAAGATCGGCGACTATCTCTGGCACATCGCCCTGCCGGTGCTGGCGATGGCGCTCGGCGCCTTCGCGACCTCGACGCTCCTGACCAAGAACTCCTTCCTCGACGAGATCCGGAAGCAATACGTCCTGACGGCGCGGATGAAGGGGCTGTCGGAGCGCGGCGTGCTCTACGGCCATGTCTTCCGCAACGCCATGCTGATCGTCATCGCCGGCTTCCCCGGCGCCTTCGTGCATGCGCTCTTCGCGGGATCGCTGCTGATCGAGACGATCTTCTCGCTCGACGGGCTCGGGCTCCTCTCCTTCGAGGCGATCGTCAACCGCGACTATCCCGTCGTCTTCGCCAATCTCTACATCTTCTCGCTGATCGGCCTCCTCGTGCACCTGATCACCGACCTGACCTATGCCTGGGTCGACCCGCGCATCGACTTCGAATCGCGGGAAGCCTGAGATGAGCGACACCCTCCTCGACGCCCCGCCGCCGGTTCTGCGTTCGACTGCGCCCGCAGCTGCGGCTCCCCCGCAGATGAAGCAGGGCTGGCTCAAGCTCTCGCCGATCAACCGGCGCCGGCTCGACAGCTTCAAGGCCAACAAGCGCGGCTGGTGGTCGTTCTGGATCTTCCTGACCCTGTTCGTGCTCTCGCTCTTCGCCGAGTTCATCGCCAATGACCGGCCGCTGATCGTCCGCTACAAGGGCGAGACGCTGTTCCCGGTCGCAGTCAACTATCCCGAGGAGAAGTTCGGCGGCTTCCTCGCCACCACCGACTATCGCGATCCGACCATCGCCAGGGAGATCGCCAGCAATGGCTGGGCAATCTGGCCGCCGATCCGCTATTCCTACCGCACGCATAATCTCGACCTGCCGGTACCGGCCCCTGCCCCGCCGACCTGGATGCTCAAGGACGAGCAATGCCGGCCGATCGCCGAGCGGACCGGCGGCATGACCTGCCGCGAGCTCGAATGGAACTGGCTCGGCACCGACGATCAGGGCCGCGACGTCGTCGCGCGGCTGATCTACGGCTTCCGCATCTCCGTGCTGTTCGGGCTGATCCTGGCCTCGATCTCTTCAGTGATCGGCATCGCCGCCGGCGCGATCCAGGGCTATTTCGGCGGCTGGACCGACCTGATCTTCCAGCGCGTCATCGAAATCTGGACCTCGATTCCCGCGCTCTATCTGCTGATCATCGTCGCTGCGATCATCACGCCGGGCTTCTTTGTGCTGCTCGGCATCCTCCTGCTGTTTTCCTGGGTCGCGCTGGTCGGCGTCGTCCGTGCCGAATTTCTGCGGGCGCGCAATTTCGAATATGTCCGGGCGGCGCGAGCACTCGGCCTCTCCAACCGGGCGATCATGGTCAAGCACCTGCTCCCCAACGCCATGGTGGCGACGCTGACCTTCCTGCCTTTCATCCTCAATGGCTCGATCACCACGCTGACCTCGCTCGACTTCCTCGGCTTCGGCCTGCCGCCCGGCTCGCCCTCGCTCGGGGAACTGTTGGCGCAGGGCAAGGCGAACCTGCAGGCGCCCTGGCTCGGCCTCTCCGGTTTCGTCGTGATCGCGCTGATGCTGTCGCTGCTAATCTTCATAGGCGAGGCGGTGCGGGATGCCTTCGACCCGAGGAAGACCTTCGCGTGAGCGCTCCCCTCCTCTCCGTCCAGGACCTCTCCGTCGCCTTCCGCCAGGGCGGGCAGGAGACGCTCGCGGTCGACAAGATCTCGTTCGAGATCGCCAAAGGCGAGACGCTGGCGCTGGTCGGTGAATCCGGTTCGGGCAAGTCGGTCTCGGCGCTGTCGATCCTGAAGCTGCTGAACTACCCGGCGGCACATCACCCGTCGGGCAAGGTGCTGTTCAATGGCCAGGACCTGATCGGCGCCAACGAGGACGCGATGCGCAAGGTCCGCGGCAACGACATCACCATGGTGTTCCAGGAGCCGATGACCTCGCTCAACCCGCTGCACACCATTGCGCGGCAGATCGGCGAGATCCTCGAGCTGCACAAGGGCCTGCGCGGCGAGAAGGCGCGTGCCCGCACGCTCGAGCTGCTCACTTTGGTCGGTATCCGCGACGCGGCGAGCCGGCTCGACGCCTATCCGCACCAGCTCTCCGGCGGTCAGCGCCAGCGCGTGATGATCGCGATGGCGCTCGCCAACGAACCCGACCTCCTGATCGCCGACGAGCCGACCACCGCGCTCGACGTCACCGTGCAGGCGCAGATCCTGACGCTGCTCAAGGAGCTGCAGGCCCGCCTCGGCATGGCCATCCTCTTCATCACGCACGACCTCGGCATCGTCCGGCGCATCGCCGACCGTGTCTGCGTCATGCTGAAGGGCAAGATTGTCGAGCAAGGCCCCGTCGCCGAGATCTTCGGCAGGCCGCAGCATGCCTATACGCAGCGCCTGCTCGCCGCCGAGCCGAAGGGCCGGCCGGAGGCGGTGCCGGACGGCGCGCCGATCCTGCTGGAGGCCGGCCCGGTCAAGGTCTGGTTCCCGATCAAGACGGGGCTGCTGCGTCGCACGACCAGCCATGTGAAGGCGGTGGATGGCATCTCGGTCAAGGTCCGCGAAGGCGAGACCCTCGGCATCGTCGGCGAGTCCGGCTCCGGCAAGACGACGCTCGGCCTCGCCATCCTAAGGCTTATCGCCTCGGAAGGGCCGATCGTCTTCCTCGGCGACCGCATCGACGGGCTGAAGAGCAAGGCGGTCCGGCCGAAGCGCAAGGATCTGCAGGTCGTCTTCCAGGATCCCTATGGCTCTCTCTCGCCGCGCATGTCGGTCGCCGACATCGTCGCGGAGGGGCTCACCGTCCAGCAGAAGGGGCTGAGCTATCAGCGCCAGCGCGAGATCGTCGCCCAGGCGCTCGCCGATGTGGGCTTGGATCCGGCGACCATGGACCGCTATCCGCACGAATTCTCCGGCGGCCAGCGCCAGCGCATCGCCATCGCCCGCGCCATGGCGCTCGATCCGAAATTCGTCGTGCTGGACGAGCCGACCTCGGCGCTCGACATGTCGGTCCAGGCGCAAATCGTCGAATTGCTGCGCGGGCTGCAGTCCAGACGCAAGCTCGGCTATCTCTTCATCAGCCATGACCTCAAGGTGGTCAGGGCGTTGTCGCACCGGGTGGTGGTGATGCAGAACGGCAAGGTGGTCGAGGAAGGGCCGGCGGAGGAGATCTTCCAGCGCCCGCGCGAGGCCTATACGCAGGCGCTGCTCGCTGCCGCCCTCAACATCGAGCCGGCCAACAGCCCCGCGGTGCGCGACTGATGGCGCGCGCCATCCTGATCGTGCTCGATTCCGTCGGCTGCGGCGGCGCCGAGGATGCGGCTGCCTATGGCGACGAGGGCGCCGACACGCTCGGCCATATCGCGCAGGCCTGCGCTGAAGGACGCGGCGACAGCGAGGGTTTGCGCAGCGGGCCGCTCCATATCCCTAATCTCGCCCGGCTCGGCCTCAGCCATGTCTGCGAGGCTTCGACCGGCAAGCCGCTGGCCGGCGTGGCGCGGCCGGATGCTCCGCAGGGGCGGTATGGCTACGGCGTCGAGATCAGCCAGGGCAAGGACACCCCGTCAGGCCATTGGGAGATCGCTGGCTGCCCCGTCCCGTTCAAATGGGGCTATTTCACCGCGCTGGAGAACACGTTCCCGGCCGATCTGATCGAGGCGATCATCCGCGAGGGCGCCCTGCCCGGCATCCTCGGCAACAAGCACGCCTCCGGCACGGCGGTCATCGACGAGCTCGCCGAGGAGCACATCATGACCGGCAAGCCGATCTGCTACACCTCGGTCGACTCGGTGCTGCAGATCGCGGCGCATGAGGAGCATTTCGGCCTGGAGCGGCTTTATGCGCTCTGCAGACGAGTCCGTGTCCTGGTCGATCCGTTGAGGATCGGGCGCGTCATCGCCCGCCCCTTTGTCGGCACGACCGAGACCGGCTTCACCCGCACCGGCAATCGCAAGGACTTCGCGATTCCGCCACCGGACGAGACCATTCTCGACCGGCTCGTGGCCAAGGGCCGGCCCGTCGTCACCGTCGGCAAGATCGGCGACATCTTCGCCCATCGGAACACCGGCGAGGAGATCAAGCCTTTCGGCAACGCCGCCATGTTCGCGGCCGCACTGGAAGCGTTCGAGCAGTTGCCGGATGGAGGCTTCTGCTTCGTCAACCTCGTCGACTTCGACACCGAATACGGCCACCGCCGCGACATTCCCGGCTATGCGGCGGCGCTCGAAGCCTTCGATCGCGAGCTGCCGAAGCTGGAAGCGCTGCTGAAGCCCGGCGACCTCGCCGTCATCACTGCAGACCACGGCAATGATCCGAGCTGGCCGGGCTCAGATCATACGCGCGAGCATGTGCCGATCCTGGCCTTTGGGCCGGATGTGCCGGCCGGGCCGATCGGCCGCCGCGGGAGCTTTGCCGATATGGCAGCGACCCTCGGCAACTGGCTGAAGGTCGGCACGATCGGCCCCGGCCGCGCCTGGTAGCCTCGTCCCCGCGCCTCCCGCCGAACACAGCAGCGGTGGCCTAAGCGGCAGCGACACGCTCGCAGAACTCGGCAACCTCGCGGCGGATGCGCTGGGCCTGCGTCGCCAGGTCGCTGGACGAACTCTGCAGGCTGCCCGCCGCGGCGTAAGTGCGCTCGGTCACCGCCTCGAAGCTCTGCAGGGTCTGGGCACTGCGGCTGGCGCCGTCGGAGGACACCTGGACCTCCTTGGCAATCTCGGCAGTGGCGCGATCCTGCTCGCCGACCGCATAGGCGATCGCGACCGAGACGGTCTCGACCTCGCCGATCGCCTCGACGATCTCACGGATCGACTTGAGCGAACGCTGCGAGGCGGTCTGGATCGCCTCGATCGAGCGCGCCACCTCGGCGGTCGCGCTCGCAGTCTGTGCCGAGAGCGTCTTCACCTCGCTGGCGACGACGGCAAAGCCCTTGCCCATGGCGCCGGCGCGTGCCGCCTCGATCGTCGCGTTCAGCGCCAGCATGCTGGTCTGCGCCGCGATGCCGCGGATGATCTCGACCACGGCGCCGACGCTTTCACCGGTGCGGGCCAATGCCTCGATCTCGGTGCTGGCGGCCCGCGCCAGCTTCGCGGCAGATTGCGAGCTGTCGGCGGTCTGCGTGACGTTGCGGCCGATCTCGGCGATCGAGGAAGCGAGCTCCTGGCTGGCTGCCGCAGTCTGCTCGATGCTGGTCGTCACTTCGGTCGAGCTGCGCGAGACGAGCGCTATCTGCTGGCGCGCGCGGTCGGACGCGCCGGTCAGGCCGCGGGCGTCGACCTGCATCGCCTCGGAGGCCTTGTCGAGCACGGCCATGGCGCCGTCCATCTCGTCGCGGAAGTGCTCGACCATGGCGCGCAGGCGCCCGGCGCGGGCTTCGGCATCGTCGGCGAGCGCCCGCTCGCGCTCACCCGCCAGCCGCTCACGCTCGGCGACCTCCTCTGCGCGGCGCAGATTGGCCTCGGTCTGCGCGAAGATGCGCGCCGTCATCACTGCGATCACCGCGAGGAAAGCGGTCTCGACCACCACGATGACGGCATGCAGCAGAACCCGGAGCAGGTTGCCGCCCTGGTAGAAGACGGCGGCGGGCAGGATGAACTGCAGCACCAGATGGTGCATCGCCGTGAGCGCTGCGCCCAGGATGATCGGCCGCCAGTCGCAGAAGCCGGCGAGCAGCGCCAGCACGGCGAAGTAGTACATGTGCATGTCGGGCTGCCAGGGATGCCCGGAGAAAACAGCGACCAGAATGGAGACCTGGCCGATCAAGGCGACCGCGATCGCGCATTGCGCCAACAGCGTCGCACCGGCACTGCGATAGGCGATCAGTGCTGCGAGCGCGAGCATCAGTGCGCTGATTGCCGGGATCAGCCCGTCGCCGGACTGGGCCAGCGACGCCAGCGCGAGCAGCGGAACATGAATGAAGGTAAGGCCGATGAGGCAGCGCGCGACCAGATCCCGTAGGCCAGACAGAGTCAACGTCATAGGCGGCTCGTTTCGACCTCGGGAGAAATGATGCATCCGGCAAGGCCGTCGAGGCGCAGCATCAGCAGGGCGCCGGAGGGCCTTGCTGTGGTTTCCGGGGCGAGTATGACGACGAACGGCACCGTACCTTGCCGCAGGATTCTGGCACTGGTCGCCAGGCTGCGCGCCACGGCCTCCTCGCCGGAGACCCAAGGCGGGAAGATCGCCGCCAGCGGAGGCGATGCTCCCGCGGCCGGGCCGGGCAAGCTCGCGAGTGTCAGTAGGCCGGAGCAGAGCGCCAAGCCCGCAATCAAGCCGATATCGCGCCACTGCCGAAGTCGCCGAGAGCGGGAAGCTGTCGATATCGCGACGGGTGTCATCCTCAGCTCGGCTCTCGACTTGGCTAACGCAACGTCGCCCTTCAGAAAGCTCCTGAGCGGTATCGCTTAAATTTCGATTAATCAGCCCGTCTCGTGCCTATTGCTACTGCCGCGCCCAGCCGCGGCATTAACGTTTCGTAAACATGCCAGCTATACACTTTATAGTTGTTGTATCGAGGGGAGCGGATATGCCATGCGCTCGCTCAGCTATATACTACATACCATGCGCAGGTTCATGCAGCGCTTTCGTTCTAACCTTCTCGGCGCCATCGCCGTAGAATTTGCCTTAATTGCGCCGATCCTGCTGCTTCTCCTGTTTGGTATCATAGGCTATGGATACACGTTCAGCGTGTATAACGGTGTTCAACAGCTTGCCGCGGAAGCGGCTCGCGCCTCTGTCGCCGGCCTGGACGATGCCGAGCGCGAGCGGCTGGCACGCGCTTTCGTCGCCCGTAGCGTCGGGTCCTACGCTTTTCTCGATCCGAGCAAGCTAACCGTGCGGACGGTCGCTCTGGGGGCGCCAGCCCCGAGCTTCGAGGTCACGGTCGCCTACGATTACTCGGACACTATTTTCAATCGCCTCGGTTCAATCGTCGCGCTGCCAATGCCCGTGGTCGAACGCCGCGCCGTCGTCCAGCGCGGCGGTTACTGACGCCATCCCCGTATCGAGCGGACAAGGAGGCCATCATGATCCGTGCGTTCCGGAAACTCCTCGCCGATCGCCGCGGCGTCTCTTCGATCGTTTTCGCCGGCTCCTCCCTCGTCCTCTTCGGCTTCGGCGCAATGGCGGTCGATGCAAGCAGCTTCTTCTATCAGAAGCGCCGGCAGCAGACCGCGACCGACCTCGCCGCCCTCGCCGCTGCGGCCGATCTGGAGCGCGCAACGAATGCAGCCAGGGCGAGCGCGAGCCGCAACGGCTTTGCGGCCGGAACCGTTGAGATCGTGCAGACCGGCACCTACACGCCCGATGCGCAGCTGACGCCCGATGCGCGCTTCCGGCCGGGTTCAGGGCCCGCGGCCAATGCGGCCCGGATCGAGATGCGCGCGACCACGCCGATGATTCTCGGCCGTGTCCTCGCCGTCGGTCTTGGCGGCGAGAGCGGCGACGTCGCCATCGTGACGCGCGCGACCGCTGCACAGGAGGCGCAAGCCGCCTTCGCCATCGGCTCGCGCCTGGCCCGCGTCGAGGGCGGCGCTCTCAATGGCCTGCTCAGCGGCCTGCTCGGCACGAGCATATCGCTGTCGGTGATGGACTATGAGGGGCTGGCGCGGGCGCGAATCGACCTGTTCGGCTTTGCGCGCCGGCTGGCGACGCGTGCCTCGATCTCGGCCCTGACCTTCGACGAGGTCGTCCGCGCCAATGTCCGCATCGGCGACGTCATCCTCGCCGCCCAGGACGCGGCGCGAGACCAGGGCGCAGGCAGCGACGCGATCTCGGCGCTGGGACGCCTTGCGGCTGCTGCGACTGGCTCGAGCCAGCGTCTCAACCTGCAGAACCTCGTCTCGTTCGGCAGCTATGGCAGCAGGCAACTGAACGAAGAGGTGCCGCTCAAGGCATCGCTATCGGCGCTCGACCTCGTCTCGGCCGCGGCCCAGATCGCCAACGGCTCGCGCCAGCTCGATCTCGGCCTCGCGGTCAACGTGCCCGGGCTCGCTGCCGTGTCGCTCAAGCTCGGCATTGGCGAGCGCCCCGTGGGCACCAGCCTCGTGCGCGTCGACCGCACCGGCACGAGCGTCCACACCGCCCAGACACGCCTGCTGCTGACGCTGACCCTCGTCGGCAGCGGCCAGGCCTCCTTGGTCAAGCTGCCGCTCTATCTGGAGCTCGCCTCCGCAACCGCCCGGCTGACCTCGATCTCTTGCGGGGCCGGCGACGTCGCGAGCTCGCGGGTGACGCTCGGCGTGACACCGGCGGTGGCCGATGCCTGGATCGGCCAGGTCTCCAATGCCGAATTCAGCAATTTCAGCGCGAGACCAAATCCGCCCGCAGCGACGCTGCTGAACCTCGCCGGACTCGCCAAGGTGACGGGTCGGGCGCATGTCACGATCAGCAACACCGGCGAGACGCCGGTCAGCTTCAGCTATGCCGAGATCCAGCGAGCCGACAAGAAGACGACCTCGACCCAGAACTTCGTCGCGAGCCTTCTGTCGAGGCTGGTCGGCGATCTCGATCTGCGTGTCGAGCTGCTGGGGCTCGGACTTCCGATACCCGGCCTCGATGGCGCGGTGTCAGGCGTCATCGCCGGCGCGGCCACCCCGCTCGACCAGGTGCTGACAAGCCTGCTCAACACGCTGGGGATCGGACTGGGGCAGGCGGACAGCTGGGTCAGCGGCGTGCGCTGCGGCGGCGCCGTGCTGATTCAATAGCACACCTCAGGAGCGCAGCCGCGTCTTGATCCGCTGCATCAGCCCATCGCGGACGGCGCGATAGGCGTCGAGCACCTGCTCGCGCGAGCCCTGGATGATGGTCGGGTCCGGCGTCGGCCAGTATTCGACCTCGGCAGCCAGCGTGCGCGTCAGCTCGAGCGCCTTGTGGTGCGCCTCGGGCGAGAGCGAGACGATCAGGTCGAAGTTGAGGCCTTCCCACTCCTCCAGCTCCTCGACTGTCTTCGGCTTGTGCTTGTGCGCGTCGATGCCGATCTCGTCGAGGACCGACAGCGCGAAGGGATCGAGCTCGCCCTTGCGCTTGCCGGCGGCGGACTGGACATAGATCGACTTGCCGAAGAAGTGCTTGGCCAGCGCCTCCGCCATGGGCGAGCGTACCGCGTTGTAGGCGCACATGAACAGCACGCTCTGGAGTTTGCGCGGTACGGGCGGCTCCAAGCGCTCAGCCCTTCCAGTGCAGCGCGTAGATCAGGGTGAAGAGACGGCGCGCGGTCTCGTTGTCGATCTCGACCTTGTTCGACAGCCGCTCGACCAGGAGAACCGCCGCCTCGTCGTGCAGGCCGCGGCGGCCCATGTCGATCGCCTCGATCTGGGCAGGCGTGGCGGTGCGGATGGCAGCGTAGTAGCTGTCGCAGACCAGCTCGTAGTCCTTGATGATGCGCTTGAGCGGCGTCAGCGAGAGATGATGCGTGACAACCGGCGCGCCGTCGGCACTCTTCACCTCGAAGGCGAGCCGCCGTTCGATCAGAGCGAGATGGACCGCGTAGGGGCCGCCGTCGAAATCCGGCAGGGCAAAGTGGTTGCGCTCGATCAGGTCGTAGATCGCGACGGCGCGCTCATGCTCCTGGTCGGCACTGCCGCGCCCGAGCGAGGCCTCGTCGAGCGTGACGGCGACCAGATGGTTGCGTTCCGACATGTCCCCTCCGCCCAACTCCGTGCAGGCGCAGAATCGCCAACCTGCCGTCAGCCGTTGAGTCGGATCGTCACGGAACGTGCGTGAGCCTGCAAGCCCTCGGCTTCCGCGAGCTCGGTCGCGGCGCCCGCCAGCGCCCGCAACGCCTCCGGATCGCATTTCAGCAGCGAGGTACGCTTCATGAAATCGAGCACGCCGAGCCCGGAGGAGAAGCGGGCCGAGCGTGCCGTCGGCAGGACATGGTTCGAGCCGCCAACATAATCGCCGATCGCCTCCGGCGTATGCCCACCCAGGAAGATCGCGCCGGCATTGCGGATGCGCATCGCCAGCCCCTCGGCATCGTCGGCGATGATCTCAAGATGCTCCGGCGCCAGCCGGTCGACCAGCGGGATCGCACTGGCGAGCGTATCGACCAGGATGATCGCACCGAACTCGCGCCAGCTCGCCCCCGCGATTTCGGCTCGCGGCAAAGTCTTGAGCTGCCGTTCGACCGCGCGCTCGACCGCGTCGGCGAGCGCGGCGTCGTCGGTGATCAGGATCGACTGGGCGGCGGTGTCGTGCTCGGCTTGGGCGAGCAGGTCGGCGGCGATCCAGTCGGCATTGGCGCCGGTATCGGCCAGGACCAGCACCTCGGAGGGGCCGGCGATCATGTCGATGCCGACCGTGCCGAAGACGCGGCGCTTGGCGGCGGCGACATAGGCGTTGCCGGGACCGACGATCTTGGCGACCGGGAGAATCGTCTGCGTGCCATGGGCGAGCGCGGCGACGGCCTGCGCCCCGCCGATCCTGTAGATCTCGTCGATGCCGGCGAGCCTCGCCGCGGCGAGCACGAGCGGATTGCCCTCGCCACGCGGCGTCGGGGCGACCATGACCAGGCGCTCGACACCGGCGACCTTGGCCGGGACGGCATTCATCAGCACCGAAGAAGGATAGCTCGCCGTGCCGCCCGGCACGTACAGTCCCACTGCCTCGACCGCGCTCCAACGCCAGCCGCTCTCGACGCCGAGCGCATCGCGCGACCATGAATCGTTGGGCTTCTGGCGCAGATGGTAGGCCTCGATCCGGGAGCGGGCCGTCTCGAGCGCAGCGAGCTGCTCGGGCGTGCAGGCGGCGATCGCCGCTTCGATCTCGCTCTGCGTGACGCGCAGTGTCTGCGGTGTCAGAGGAAGTTTGTCGAAACGTTCGGTGTAGTCGATCAGCGCGGCATCGCCGCGAGCCCGAACGTCGGCGATGATCGCTGCTGCGACCTGGTCGACATCCTCGGAAACCTCGCGCTTCATCGCGAGCAGGGTGGTGAACTCCTGCTCGAAACCGGCATCGCGTGCGTCAAGCCTGATCGGCATGGCAAATGTCCTGACCGGAAAAGGTTCAGCCGGCGTCCGGATGGGCAGGCGTCGCGACGGCTTCCCAGATCGGACCGAGATCCTTCATCTGCGCTTCGATGCACTCGACATCGAGGCGGATGGCGGCGCCGTCGGAGAAATGCAGGGTCACCTGCCCGGCCGGATCGTCACTGCCGGTGAAGGTGACCGCGAGCAGGCTGAGTACGGCGTCGCCCGCCGCGATCTTGGTGCTGCGCGCCGCCGTGACGCGTTCGAAATGCAGGGCGGAGAGCCGGCGGCGCTTCTGGCCTTGTGCCGCGCCCTCCCAGTCGAAGCGGCGCAGCGCCAGCGCGAAGCGCTTCTCGGCCGGAAGATAGGCGATGTCGCCGCGCTTCAGCACCGCATCCTGCAAATGCGCCGAGATCACCGACAAGTCGTCGGTGTCCAGGGCGATCAGCTTCAGCGGCTCGGCGGCGAGATCGGACATGGAGACTCTTGTCTTATCGCATTTTCTTCACGCGAACCGGTGCCCACTTCGCTCGAAAATGCTCTCGGCCCTATCTGGCGGGGGCCGTGCCTTGCGTCAACCGCTGATGCGTTCGACCTGGGCGCCGCAACGGCTGAGCTTGGCCTCCAGCGCCTCGAAACCGCGGTCGAGATGGTAGACGCGGTTGATCATCGTCTCGCCCTCGGCGACGAGCCCGCCGATGACCAGCGAGACCGAAGCGCGCAGATCGGTCGCCATCACCGGCGCGCCGGTGAGTTTCTCGACGCCATCGACATAGGCCGCGTCGCCGTCGAGCCGGATCTTGGCGCCGAGCCGGGCCAGCTCCTGCACATGCATGAAACGGTTCTCGAAAATGGTCTCGCGGATGCGCGAAGTGCCCTTGGCGATGGTCATCAGCGCCATGAGCTGGGCCTGGAGATCGGTCGGGAAGCCCGGGAACGGATCGGTGGTGACGTCGACCGGTTCCAGCGCGGCGCCGTTGCGGCGGACGCGAACGCCTTCATTGGTCTCGGAGACGTCGACGCCGGCCTGACCCAGCACATCGAGCGCCGCCTGCAGCAGGTCGGCACGCGCGCCTTCGAGCAGGACGTCGCCGCCGGTCATCGCCACTGCCATCGCATAGGTGCCGGTCTCGATCCGGTCCGGCAGCACGGCATGGTGCGCCCCGCCGAGGCGCGAGACGCCGCGGACGGTGATGGTGGAGGTGCCGGCGCCCTCGATCTTGGCGCCCATCTTCTCGAGGCAGGCGGCGAGATCGACCACCTCGGGCTCGCGCGCAGCATTCTCGATCACCGTGGTGCCGTCGGCGAGGACAGCAGCCATCAGCGCGGTATGAGTGCCACCGACCGTGACCTTCGGGAAGACGATCTCGGCGCCCTTGAGCCCCTTCGGAGCGCGAGCCAACGCATAGCCGCCCTCGATGGTGATGGTGGCGCCGAGGCGCTCCAGCGCCATCAGCAGGAGATCGACCGGGCGGGTGCCGATGGCGCAGCCGCCGGGCAGCGAAACCTTGGCCTCGCCCATCCGGGCCAGGATCGGCGCGATCACCCAGAAACTCGCCCGCATGGTCGAGACCAGCTCGTAGGGCGCGCAGGTGTCGACGATCTGGCGCGCGGTCAGCGCCACCGTCTGGCCGGTCTCGGCGCTCTGGCCGATGCGCTTGCCGGCGACCGAGCGGTCGACGCCATGATTGGAGAGGATGCGCGAGAGCGCGCTGACGTCGGAGAGCCGCGGCACATTGGTCAGCGTCAGCGTCTCGTCGGTGAGAAGGCTGGCGATCATCAGCGGCAGAGCCGCATTCTTCGCGCCGGAGATCGGGATCACGCCATTGAGGCGCTGGCCGCCGGTGATGCGGATACGGTCCATCGGGCTCGTCCTGCAGGATGACCGGCAGCGAGGCCGGCCGGAAAGGGTGGGATCAGGACCGGGGGGAGTCGGCCTGGGTGGGCGGCAGCATGTCCTCGGCCGTCGTTTCCGAGGCACGCCTGGCTCTTGCCTGCGCCTTGCGGCGCTTCAGATTCTCGCGGAGGGCGGCGGCGAGGCGCGCCCTTCTCTCATCCTCGGCTTCGGTCTGGCGGCTCAAGGCGTCAGCTCGTCGTGATGTCCGCAACCTTGCGGTAGCGGGCGTTGGTTCATGGTTAGCCGCTCGACCACGCCGGGACAAGGCCAGCCTGCGGCACGTCGTTCCTTGCACGACCGATTGCGGCACAACTGCGGCGTGACCGTTCTCCCGATGGTACAGCCTTGCTTCAGGCCGACCAGAGCCCTCGCCGCCCAGCGGATCGGCCCATCGCCGCCGGACGTCCCCAGACAACCCGCAAAGCGCTGCTGCGATTGGTAAAATTTTTACTATCTCGGCAACCCTGACCGACGAGTGATATGCTGGCACGCCCATTGCGTGCATCGACGACAGCGATAGCAGCGCCAGCAAGACAACCGAGAGATGCGGTTTCAGGCAGGGAACCAAGCTTCGCCTTAACGAACAAAACTTAACGAAATTAACCATTTCGGACAGTTTGCGTTTACAGGTTGTTAACTTTCTCTACCCTCGGCGGCGTCGAGGGGTGCGATACGAGGCGGAGACGGGACGATGTTTCAGAGCTATGCACCGACGGCGGACGGCCAGGCCGCTGCCGAGCTCGTCGATGGAGAGGTGATCGAGGCCATTCGCCAGCGGGCCGGCTTCCTGCCGGAGGTCCAGCTCGCCTATGAGCAGGAGCTGCGCCTGCTCTGGGTCACCATCAAGCCGGAGCTGAAGCCGGTCTTCACGCTGCAGCTGCTCGAGAGCCTCGGCAAAGTGCAGCAGGCGATCATCGATCTTTGGGGCGCGCCGGAACAGTATCACGCCGCGCCCGTGCGCTTCCTCGCCTTCCGCGGCACCGGTCCGTTCTTCACCCTCGGCGGCGACCTCGACTTCTATCTCGACTGCCTCGCCAAGAACGATCGTCCTGCTCTCGCCGAATATGCCCGGCTTTCGGTCGAAGACGCCCTGCGCAACGCCAGCGGTCTCAACGGCATGGCCGTCACCCTCTCGACGATCCATGCCAAGGCGATCGGTGGCGGCATCGATGCGCCACGCTCATGCAACATCATGATCGCCGAGGAGCAGGCCTCGTTCGTCTACCCGGAGATCAAGTTCAACCATTTCCCGATCACCGCCGTCGGCCTCCTGTCGCGCCGGATGGGCCCGCGCGCGGCCGAGCACATGCTGCAGTCCGGCGAGGAGATGAGCGCGACCGAGTTCCTGGCTGCAGGCGGACTGGAAGCGGTGGTGCCGACCGGCACCGGCGAGGACTGGATCCGCAAATACGCCGCCGACTCGCTGCCGATCCATGCGGCCCGCACCGCCCTGTTCTCGGCCTTCAACCGCCGCGCCGGCAACCTGCGCGAAGAGCTCGAATATCTCGGCCAGCTCTGGACCGACTGCATGCTGCGCCTGCACCCGAGCGCGATCTCCAAGCTGCAGCGCATCGCCCAGACACAGGACCGCATGCTGGCGCGCGTCTACCAGCGCGGCCCCGAGGATGCGTTCGCCCCCGCCGGCGCCGCCTGAGCGGGCAACGGAAAACCCGGCTAGTCGGCGTTCGCGTCGATCGCGCGACTCCGCCGCGTAACCCTCATGAAACTTTTACCTTTCCCTCTTAAAGCCGTTAGATGATGCGGCAAAGGATGGGCCTGTTCACCCGCCTCTCCAGTGACCGTCAAAAGGCAGGAGTGGATGGCGGGAGTGGCGAACCGGTTGCATAGCGCCAGCGCCGACAGAGCGATCGCGGAGCAGCCGGCCGGCCATGACGGCCGGAGCGCGGTCGACCTTGCCGACTATCGCCTGCTGGTCTCCTCACTGTTCTCGTCGCCGGGCTCGATCATCCCCGGCGGCATCGCCGGTATCCTGACGCCTTTCCTGTGCTGGGTGGCGACCAGGGCCGAGCTGTTCATGGCGCTGACGCTCTGCGTCGCGCTGGTCGTCGTCATGCGGATCATCACGGTGGTCCGCTATCGCAGGCTCGACCATTCCGAGGACACGCTCGGTCAGACCGAGCGCTGGGACAGGGAATACTTCTTCGGCGCGACCGTGTTCAGCGCGGTGCTCGGCTTCAGCTGCTATGCGGCGCTGGCCTGGACGGACGATGCCGCCGCCCACATCACTTCAGTGTCGTCGACAATCGCGCTCGCCTCCGGCTATGTCGCGCGCAATGCCGGGCGGCCGAAATTCGTCGCGGTGCAGTTGCTGACCTTCTGCGTGCCAATGGCGGTGGGCCTGATCCAGGCGCATAACCCTTACTACCAGTATATCGGCTATTTCGCGTTCCTCTATGTCGTCGCCAACATCGCGATCACCAACTCGCTGCACCGCAACCTGCTGGCACTGAGCGACGCGACCAAGCAGTCCAAGGCGCTGGCGACCGCGCTGCGCTCGCAGAACCTGACACTCGACGCCGCACTCAACACGATGATCCACGGGCTGGCGATGTTCGACCGCAAGCTCGACCTCGCGGTCTCGAACGCGCCGCACGCCGCGCTCTACGGCATTCCGGAGACACTCGCCTTGCCCGGCACGCCGATCAGCGCGATCGCGCGTTTCCTGGTCGAGCGGCAGGTGATGAACCCCGAGCAGGTCCGCGACATCAAGGCGGCGCTCGACGGCGTGCAGGCTACGCAGCAGGCCGCCATCTACGAATTGCAGTCGCGCAACGGGCGGATGCTGGTCGTCACCATCGCGCCCGCGGCCGAGGGCGGCGTGCTGATGCTGACCGAGGATGCGACCGAGCGGAAGGCGACCGAGGCACGCATCGAGCAGATGGCGCGCTTCGACGAATTGACCGGCCTCGCCAACCGCTTCGAGTTCAACACGCAGCTCGCCGATGCTTTCCGCCGGCAGGAGCGGACCGGCGAGACATTTGCCCTGCTCTATATCGATCTCGACGGCTTCAAGCAGGTCAACGACAATCTCGGCCACGACATCGGCGACCGGGTGCTGATCCAGACGGCGGCGCGGCTGAAGAGCGCGATCCGCCACAACGATCTGCTGGCGCGCTTCGGCGGCGACGAATTCGTGCTGATCCTGCCCGCGACCGATGTCGCGACGGTCCGGATGATCGCGCAACGCATGATCGAGGCGATGGACCGCGCCTTCGAGCTCGAGACCAAGACCGTCTACGTCACCGCCAGCATCGGCATCGCCCTTGCCCCCACCGACGGGACGACGCCCGCCGACCTGCTGCGCCATGCCGACACTGCGCTCTACAAGGCCAAGGCCGCCGGCCGCAACACCGCGACCTTCTTCGACCCGGCCATGGCCGAGGAGATGCTCGAGCGCCACGAGATCGAGGTCGATCTGCGCCAGGCCACCGCCGAGGGCGCGCTCGAGCTGTACTATCAGCCGATCATCGACCTGCGCACGCAGGAGATCGTGACGCGCGAGGCGCTGATGCGCTGGCGGCATCCGAGCCGCGGCATGGTACCGCCCGGCGTGTTCATCCCGATCGCCGAGCAGTCCGGCCTGATCGCCGGCATGGGCGACTGGGCGATCCGCCAAGCCTGCCGCGACGCGGCGAAATGGCCCGATGGCATCGGCGTCTCCGTCAATATCTCGCCGCTGCAGTTCCGCGAGCCGGGCCGCATCGTCGAGACCGTCAAGAACGCGCTGCTCCTCGCCCATCTCGCACCGGGCCGCCTGACGCTCGAAGTGACGGAATCGCTGCTGATCGAAGACAACAAGACGACGCTCGAGGTCATCAACGAATTGCGCGCGATCGGGGTCAAGTTCGCGCTCGACGATTTCGGGACGGGCTACTCCTCCCTCGCCTATCTCTCGACCTACCCGTTCTCGCAGGTGAAGATCGACCAGAGCTTCAGCCGCGACGTCAACAGCGACGAAGCCTCCAAGGCGGTGATCGAAGCGGTCTGCCAGCTCGCCCGGCGCCTGTCGATGAACGTTGTCGTCGAGGGCATCGAGACCGAGGCGCAACGCATGGCGGTGCAATTGCTCGGCGCCCAGCGCGCCCAGGGCTACCTGTTCGGCCGGCCGCAGCCGGTGTCGGCGTTCAGCAAGGGCGACGAGCCGCGCAAGATCGCCTGAGGCGCGCTCCACAACCGTCTTACCGGAATCGACCGCTTCCATCCTGCGATCACCACGTCGAACTTGATTCTGCCGCAACGGCACCGCATCTGCACGAGCGAGATAGCGACCGGGAGACGCGGCGTGAGCGAAACCGCCAGCCCAGCAACCAGCAAGGAGCCACTGACGCCGGATATCTGCGTCATCGGCGACGGGCCAGGCGGACTCGCGGTCGCGACGGCCGCCGCCCTGTTCGGCGTACACGTCGTGCTGATCCGGCAGGGCGGGAGCGCACGACCCGTCAACGAGGGAGCACGCGGCCAAGCCCTGCGTGCCGCGGCCGGGCAGATGCGAACGGCCGCCGACGCTACGCTCCTTGGTATCGCGCAGTCGGCGGGCGAGATCGATTACGGGCGCGTCCGGGTCCATCTCGACCAGGCCGCGGGCCGAGCGGCCGTGAACGAGTCCGATGAGCGCCTCACGGCCCTCGGCGTCCTCGTGCTCAAGGGCGATGCGCGCTTCCAGAACCGGCGCCAGCTTGCCGTCGGTGAGACGGTGATCAAGGCCCGGCGCTTCGTCGTCGCAACCGGTTCGCTGCCAGCCATGCCATCGATCCCCGGCCTTGCCGACCTGGGATGCCTGACCGAGGACAGCGTCTTCGACCTCGCGAAGCGGCCGGACCGGCTGATCGTGCTCGGCGGCACGGCGGCGGCCGTCGAGCTGGCGCAGGCGATGCGCGGGTTCGGCAGCGAGGTCGTGCTGGTCGCGCGCGAAGGCCTGCTGCCCGACGAGGATCCGGAAGCGGTCGGGGTGGTCCGGCGCGGCTTGCTGGCCGACGGCATCGCCTTGCACGAAAGCCGGCCGATCCTGCGCGCCGAATTGCACCGGCAGCGACCGCGCCTCCTGCTCGATGGCGATGTCCGGATCGACGGCACGCATCTCCTGGTCGCGAATGGGCGCAAGCCGAACATCGCTGGCCTCGAACTCGATCTCGCCGGGGTGCGAAGCGACGAGACCGGCATCATCGTCGATGCCTCGCTGCGCACAGCCAACCGCTGCATCTATGCCGTCGGCGATTGCGCCGGCGGCGCGGCCGCTGGAATGGCGTCCAGCCATGCCGCCCAGCATGAGGCCGGGCTCGTGCTCCGCAACGCCCTCTTCCGCCAGCCCGTCCGTTTGAGGCGCGAGCTCGTGCCACGCACTGTCCACGGCCGGCCGGAACTGGCGAGCGTCGGCCTGAGCGAGACGCAGGCACGGGCGCGAGGTGAGATCCGGGTGCTGCGCTTTCCCTTTGCCGAGAGCGGGCGCGCCCAGGCCGAGCAGCAAACGGAAGGGCTGATCAAGCTGGTAGCAGACCGCAAGGGCGGCATTCTCGGCGTCGTCATCGCCGGGGCGCGGGCGGCCGAACTGATCGTGCCGTGGGGGCTCGCCATCCAGAAGCGGATGAACGTCAGGGAGATGGCCGGGCTGATCGTGCCGTCGCAGAGCCTGTCGGAGCTGTCGCAGAAAACAGCCCTCTCCTTCCAGGCGCCGCTCGCGGCAAAGCCAGGTATTCGCCGTCTGATCGGCTTCCTGCGCCGTTTCGGATAGACTGGCTCTCGATGTCAGTGAGACGGTTCGATCCCAATACCCTGTCGATCAGCGTCGCGCGCGGGCCGACCCAGCTCGGCCTGTCGGCCAAGCTGCTCGTGCTCACCATCCTGTTCGTGATGCTGGCCGAGGTACTGATCTACCTGCCCTCGGTCGCGAACTTCCGGCGCAACTGGCTGAACGATCGGCTTGCGGCGGCACAGATCGCCGTGCTCGTGCTCGAAGGCTCACCGGCCGAAGGCTTGCCGGAAGGCAGCGAGGAACGGCTGCTCGCCGGCGTCGGCGCCTCCGCCATCGCCGCGCGCGTCGGCGGCGCGCGCCGGCTGCTCAGCCTCGATTCGATGCCGCACGAGGTCGCCAAGACCGTCGACCTGCGCGACCAGAGTTGGGTGCAGTCGATCGTCGAATCGGTGGCGACGCTGGTCAGCCCCTCGCATGAGATGCCGATCCGGGTGGTCGGACAGGCTGTCGGCGCCGCCGATTTCGTCGAGATCGTCATCGACGAGCGGCCGCTGCGCCACGCCATGCTGAAATTCTCGGTCAACCTGACGCTGGTCACCTTGATCATCTCGATCCTGACGGCCGGGCTGGTCTATCTCTCGCTGAACTGGCTGATCGTGCAGCCGATCCGGCACCTCGCCGCCAATGTCATGGAATTCGAGCACGATCCGGAGAATCCGCGCCGGATCATCGAACCGACCGAGCGCGCCGACGAGATCGGCGAGGCGCAACGGGCGCTGGCGCGCATGCAGGCGACGCTGGCCGACGACCTCAGGGCCAAAAAGCACCTCGCCGAACTCGGCCTCGCGGTCAGCAAGATCAATCACGACCTGCGCAACATGCTGGCCGCGGCGCAGCTGATGTCCGACCGGCTGACCGAGACGCGCGATGTGAAGATCCGTCGCTTCGCCCCGCGACTAATCGCGACGCTGGGGCGCGCCATCGATTTCTGCCAGGCGACGCTCGCCTATGGCCGGGCGATGGAGGCGACGCCGGCTCTGCGCGACGTGGCGCTGCGCCAGCTCGTCGCCGAACAGGCCGAGCTGCTCGGCCTTGGCGAGAACGGCACGATCGGCTTCGCCAACGAGGTGCCGGCCGAGGTGATTGCGCCTTGCGACCCCGACCAGATGGCGCGCGTGCTCTCCAACCTGATGCGCAATGCGATTCAGGCACTCGACAGCATCGCTGAAACCGGCGGACGGGCGCCGATTCTCAGGATCAGCGCCGGCCGGCGCCATGAGGAGATCATCCTGCGTATTGCCGACAATGGGCCGGGCGTGCCGCCGCGGGCGCGCGAAAACCTGTTCCAGGCCTTCCGCGGCTCGGTCAATCCCGGCGGAACCGGGCTCGGCCTCGCCATCGCCGCCGAGCTGGTGCGGCTGCATGGCGGGATCATCGCGCTCGAGCCGTCCGAGGTCGGCGCGGTGTTCACGGTGTCGCTACCGGTGCAGCGGGCTGCTGCCTGACCCCACAGTCCTCCGTTACTGGCTGGCCCAGATCACCCGCGCCATGAAGGCGATCTCGGCGAGAGCCAGTACCCGGTCAGGGTGCTCGGGGTTGAGCGAGGCGAGTTCGAGCGTCTTGGCGGTCTGGCGCCGGAGTTGCTTGGCCAGCACCTCGCCATCGACGGTCTTGACCACGACACGGTCGCCACGGCGGATCGCAGCGCCGGGCGAGACGATGATGGTGTCGCCGTCGCGATAGAGCGGCAGCATCGAATCGCCGGCAATCTCGAGCGCATAGGCCTTCTCATCCTGCAGGCCCGGAAAGGCGACCTCGTCCCAGCCGGAGCCGAGCGGGAAGCCGCCATCGTCGAAGAAGCCGCCCGAGCCCGCCTGGGCGAAGCCGATCAACGGAATCGTATGGGCAGGTGGCGCGCCGCGCCGGATGACGTTCATGAACTCGTCGAAGGAGGCGCCGGTGGCGGAGAGGATCTTGGCGATCGATTCGGTCGAGGGCCAGCGCTCGCGCCCGTCGGCGCCGATGCGCTTCGAGCGGTTGAAAGTGGTGGCGTCGAGCCCGGCCCTGCGGGCGAGGCCGGACGGCGTCAGGCCATAACGCTGGGCGAGCGTGTCTATCGCGCTCCAGATCTGATCATGGGACAGCATCGCGGTGAGGCCTCGATCTGATGGTGCCGACGCGGCGCATAGCGGGGATAGAATAGGAAATATCCCCTATTCAATAAGAATTCAATCTGCTTTCTGTGTCGACACATTGCGGCGTCCCATGATCGTGAGGAAACCCGGGACGGACGGAATGACGGCCAACCGAAAAAATCGGGACCGCAACTCGGCGCGACACGCTTTCCCCTTTTGCCGGCGGCCGTCAGGCGATATGTCCGGCGGCATGCCGCTCGTCTACAAGATCTGTCCCGAAGCGCTCTGGCGCGAAGCCGAGGCCGCAGGCCTCTTCCGGGGAGCACCGGTCGACCTCGCCGACGGCTTCATCCATTTCTCGACCGGTTCGCAGGTCCGCGAGACAGCAGCCCGGCATTTCGCCGGCCAGGACGATCTGCTGCTGATCGCCTTCGACGACGCCAGGTTCGGCGAGGCCCTGCGCTACGAGCCCTCGCGCGGCGGGGCGCTGTTCCCGCATCTCTACGCCACGCTCGACCCCAGGCAGGCGCGCTGGATCGCGCCGCTGTCGCTGGGCGAAGCCGGCCATGTCTTCCCGGAGGATGTCGCGTGATCGGAGCGCTGTTCGGCCTGGCGCGGCCGCTGATCCACAAGCTCGACGCCGAGCAGGCGCACCGGCTGACGATCGCGGCGCTGGCGGCCGCACCGCCGCTGCGGCCGGCAGCCGATCCGCCGTCGCTCGCGGTCGAGGCCTTCGGCCTGCGCTTTGCCAACCCGGTCGGTCTCGCCGCGGGCTTCGACAAGCATGGCGAGGCGGTCGACGGCGCGCTCGGGCTGGGCTTCGGCTTCGTCGAGGTCGGCGGGGTGACGCCGCTGCCGCAGCCGGGCAATCCGCGCCCGCGCGTCTTCCGCCTGCCGGAGGACGAGGCGGTGATCAACCGCTACGGCCTCAACAGCGAGGGCATGGAGGCGGTCGCGGCGCGGCTGGCCGCGCGCCGCAAGAAAGGCGGCCTCGTCGGCGTCAATCTCGGCGCCAACAAGGATTCGGCCGATCGCAGCGCCGATTATGCGGTGCTGGCGGGCAGACTCGCACCGCTTGCCGATTTCCTGACCGTCAACGTCTCCTCGCCGAACACGCCGGGCCTGCGCGACCTGCAGGCAGAGAGCGCGCTCGACGACCTGATCGCACGTACCCTCGCCGCCCGCGACGAAGCCGCCGCCGGGGGCAAGCCGACGCCGGTGCTGATCAAGATCGCACCCGACCTTTCGATGCCCGAGCTCGACGGCATGGTCGCGGTCGCCCGCCGCCGCAAGATCGACGGCATGATCGTCTCGAACACGACGATCGCCCGGCCTGATAGCCTGCGCAGCGCCAGCAAAGCCGAGACCGGTGGCCTCTCGGGCAAGCCGCTCTTCGTGGCCTCGACCCGCATCCTCGCCGAGACGTTCCTGCGCGTGGAACGCCAGTTCCCGCTGATCGGCGTCGGCGGCATTCACTCCGCCGAGACAGCCTTCGCCAAGATCCGGGCGGGGGCGAGCCTGGTGCAGTTCTATTCGGCGATGGTGTTCAAGGGGCCGGGGCTGGTCGGCGAGGTCAAGCGCGGGCTCGACATGCAGGTGCGCAAGGCCGGCCTGCCGCGGCTCGACGCGCTGGTCGGGCGCGATGCCGAGGCGATCGCGCGCGGGGAGACCTTGTAAAACCTACCGCTTCGAGGCGAACAGCCGGCTGATCAGCCAGAGGGGCACGACGACCAATGCGCCGGCGAGCGCCCAGCCGCCGACCTCGCGGACCGCGTCGAAGCCCATGTCGGTGAGCGAGCGGACGAAGCGCAGCGCCGAGTCGAAGAGGCCGCGCGGCGACAGGCCGAGAAAGGCCATGGCCGCGCCGACCAGCAGCGAGATGAAGAACAGGCGCACGAGGACGCTGAGGACGGAACCGCCCAGGAAACGCTCGGTGCCACCGCCATTGGCCATGGAAATCCCCTTCGGATCGACCGCGAGAGACAAATCAGACCCTGCTTGAACCGGGCCTGAACGCCGTCGTCAACCGCCGTGCGCTCAGCTCGTCGCCGAAGCACCCTGCGCCGCCCAGCCGGCGCCCGCGATCTTGGCGGCGGCGATCACGGCCTGGGTGCGGCTGTCGACGTTGAGCTTGGTCAGGATCGCCGAGACATGCGCCTTGACCGTCGCCTCGGAGACGCCGAGCTCATAGGCGATCTGCTTGTTGAGCAGCCCCTCCGACAGCATCATCAGCACGCGCACCTGCTGCGGCGTCAGAGTCGCCAGGCGACGGACCATGTCGGCGGTCTCATGATCGACCGGGGCGGAGAGATCGACACCGGGCGGGGTCCAGACGCCGCCATCAAGCACCGCCTGGATCGCCTCGCCCATCTGCGCGACCTCGGCGGTCTTGGGCAGGAAGCCGAGCGCACCGAACTCGATGCAGCGGCGGATCACGGCCGGATCGTCATTGGCCGAGACGACGATGACCGGGATCTCGGGATAGGAGGCGCGCAGGAAGAGCAGGCCGGAAAAGCCCTGCACGCCCGGCATGGAGAGATCGAGCAGGATGAGGTCGATGTCCGAAGCTTCGGCGAGGGCCTGGCCGAGCGCCTCGAGCGAACCGACCTCGCTGATCTCCGAACCTGCCAGCCCATGCGAGACCGCCTGGCGCAAAGCGCCGCGAAAGAGCGGATGATCGTCGGCGATCACGATCCGGGTCGACGGCTGGCGACTCATTGCAGGCGTTCCTCGCATCCTTGCGGTCAGTTTGACCTCGCATGTGCGTGATCTCAAGCACAACCACCTTCGGCGGCCGATATTCAACGCGGTCCTCCGGCGGGATCGCATACGTCAACTGCCGGCAAGCTATCGGCGGCTTCTATAGTCCTACGCCTTAAGTCGGCATTCTTTCGGCCAGTGCACTGCATTAACCTAGGAGTGGGCAGCTGGGGCAGCGGGCGCGATTCGCGACAAAATCCGGCAGTCGCTATAATATAATATAACAAAAAATAGCCATGGAGGGAGATTTTTCATGAATTCACCCGACGAGAGCAAGCACTGGGATAAAACCAGCCGCCTCATGATCACGATGATGAGTATCTGGTTCTTCTTCGGCTTCGTGATCCATATGTTCGTCAATCAGTTGAATACAATAAAAATATTTGGATTTCCGTTCGGATACTACATGGCAGCCCAAGGCTCCCTGATCGTATTCGTCGCGATGCTGTTCTGGTTCGCCAAAGCCCAGGACAAGATCGACCGCGAATCCGGCTTCGCCGAAGACGAGTGAGGGGAAACCGGTCATGACAGCGCAAGCAACATCCCGAAGTGGGGACTTCACCTCGAACCTCGGCCGCATCTACGGCATCTACACCGGCGGCTTTGCCGCCTTCATCATTCTGGTCGCGATCCTGGAGAGGGCCGGCGTCCCCAACCAGATCCTCGGCTACATGTTCGTCGGCTTCACGGTCCTGGTCTATGCCTTCATCGGCATCGTCTCGCGGACCGTCCAAGTGTCCGAATATTATGTCGCGGGCCGCAAGGTCCCCGCCTTCTACAACGGCATGGCGACCGGCGCCGACTGGATGTCGGGCGCCTCGTTCGTCGGCATGGCGGGCTCGCTCTTCCTGCTCGGCTATGACGGGCTCGCCTTCGTGCTCGGCTGGACCGGCGGCTATGTGCTCGTCGCCGTGCTGGTCGCGCCATTCCTACGCAAGTTCGGCGCCTATACCGTCCCCGACTTCCTGGCCGCGCGCTATGGCGGCAACACCGCCCGCATGCTCGGCGTCATGGTCCTGCTCGCCTGCTCCTTCACCTATGTGGTGGCGCAGATCTTCGCGACCGGCCTGATCGCCCAGCGCTTCCTCGGCATGGACTTCGTCGTCGCGGTCTATGTCGGCCTGCTCGGCATCCTGGTCTGCTCGATGCTCGGTGGCATGCGCGCCGTCACCTGGACACAGGTCGCGCAGTACATCGTGCTGATCGTCGCCTATCTCGTGCCGGTGGTGATCCTCTCGGCGAAGAAGTTCGGCCTGCCGATCCCGCAGCTAACCTATGGCTCGGCCATCGCCGAGATCACAGCGCTGGAGCAGAGCTTCGTCGCCAAGGGCCTGGCGACCGAAGCCGTCATGGCGGCCAAGGCGCATACCACGCCGTTCAACAGCTATTCCCCGGCCAACTACTTCGCGCTGATCCTCTGCCTGATGGTCGGCACCGCCTCGCTGCCGCATGTGCTGATGCGCTACTTCACCACGCCGTCGGTGCGCGATGCGCGCATGTCGGTGGCCTGGTCGCTGCTGTTCATCTTCCTGCTCTATTTCACGGCGCCGGCCTATGCGGCGTTCTCGAAGCTCGAGGTCTATTCGACCCTGATCGGCAAGAACGTCGCCGACATGCCTGCCTGGGTGTTCACCTATGGCAAGCTCGGCCTGGTGACGATCTGCGGCAAGGCCGCCGACAGCGTCGCCACCATCACCGCCGCTTGTCAGGCCCTGCCCGGCCACGCCGGCGTGCTGCGCCTCCAGGATTTCGGCATCAACACCGACGTGGTGGTGCTGTCCACGCCGGAGATCGCCGGCCTGCCCTATGTCATCGCCGGACTCGTCGCCGCCGGTGGCCTCGCCGCCGCTCTTTCGACGGCCGACGGGCTCCTGCTCGCCATCGCCAACGCGCTCTCGCACGACATCTACTACAAGATGATCGACAAGAACGCGCCGACGGCACGCCGGCTCATCGTCTCTCGCGTCCTGCTCGTTGTGGTGGCGGTCGCCGCAGCCTGGACGGCCTCCAAGCGGCCGGCCGACATCCTGGCGATGGTCTCCTGGGCATTCTCACTGGCCGCCGCGGGGCTTTTCCCGGCGCTGGTGCTGGGCATCTGGGACAAGCGGACCAACCGTGCCGGCGCGATCGCCGGCATCATCGCCGGCTTCGGCATCTGCCTGTTCTACCTCGTCGTCACCCGCTACTTCCCGGGTCATGGCGCCGCCTATTTCGGGATGAGCTCGCTGCTCAACCCCGTCACCGGCGCGCCGCTCGTCGATGTCGCCAAGGCGCTGGCCGCGCCGAACGGCATGGAGACCTGGGTGGCGGGCACGCACCCGCTTGCCTCGAAGGTCGGCTGGTTCAACATGAACAACATCTCGTCGGCGATCTTCGGACTGCCGGTCGGGTTCATCGTGATGTTCGCGGTGTCGCGCCTGACCGCTGCGCCGTCGCAGGAGTTGCAGGACTTCGTCGACAACTGCCGGCGCCCGCGCGGCGGCACGATCATGGAAGAGAAGACCAGCTGATCGCGGTCTGATCGCTCATCGCTCGCGAGGGGGCGGGACCTTGTCCCGCCCCCTTCTTGTCCACATCGCCAGAGCGGGATGCGAAAAATGGCAACGGTTCCTCGCATCCTGCTCTAACTCTGTGTGAGAGGCGGCATCCCGCTCTCATCGCATCGACCTGCCCCGGAGTATCGCGCGTGGCCCAGGAAGCCGGCTTCTGGCTGTTCCATCTCCCGAATATCCTTCTGGCGGCGATGATCTACACGCTGATCGGCCGCTACATCCTGTCGCTGTTCTTTCCGCCCGACAGCGACAAGGTGATCTGGACCGTGTTTCGTCAGGTCACCGATCCCATCCTCGACGCCGTCCGCGTGATCACGCCGGCCATCGTGCCGGCACCGCTGGTCAACATCTTCGCCGTCGTCTGGCTGCTGCTGGCGCGGATCGCCTTCTATTTCCTGATCCGATCGCTCGGCCTCCTGCCGACGGTCACCGGAGTGGCCTCATGACGGACGATCGCGAAAAGCTCATTCGCCAGGACGGGCTGCTGATCGGCATCGCCGGCGCCTCCCTCCTGTCGGGCATGCATTTCTCTCCTTTCTTCGATCCGGCCTTCGTGCTGGTGAAGTTCCTGGTGGCACCGGCGTTCTTCATCTCCTCGCCGCTGCTGCTGTTCTACTTCACCTCGCTGCTCGTCTCGGTGGCCTGCCTGATCGTGGCGGGGGTCCCGGCAGCGCTCTATGAGCGCGCCAGGCATCCGGGCACCAGCAGCGGCACCTCGCTCGGCATCTGGCTCGCCGGTTTGCTCGTGCTTGCTGCTCCGGTCTTCTTCGGCATGGCCGGATAGTCACGAAAGGGTGATTTCGAAGCGGCGCGGCACTGGTCCAATCTGGACCTATGCTGCAATGCGGAAGAGCGCCATGCCGCCCGACCTGATACGCCGGCTGCGGCTTTGTGCCGAGATCTCGACCGCGCGGGCCTGCGGTTTCTCCGGGCTGGCGACGCTTTGCCTGATGGTCGGTCTGTCGAGCAGCGTCGCGACCACCCTCAAGGCCGGCGGCTATTCGGCTCTGCTCGTCGCCTGCGTGCTGTTGATGATGGCCCAGCGGGCCCGGAGCCGACCGTTCAAGCGCACCGAGCTCTGGCTGATGCTGGACGATAGCGAACGCCCGCCGGAGGCGCTGGCCCAGCAGCTTCTCGGGGAGGTCCGCCGCGCCACTTTCCTGCGCTTTGCCGCCTATCACGCGCTCGCGGCGGCGGTGATGCTGGCCGGCGCCTTCCTGGCGACCGCAAGCCGCTTCTGAGTCACGGCCCCGCCGGCAGCAGCGCCTCCAGCGTCTCGATCCGGTCTGCCTCGCCCGGCGGCTTGTCCCAGCGGATGCGGTTGATCCGGGGAAAGCGCATGGCAATGCCGGATTTATGCCGCGTCGAGCGCTGCAGCCCCTCGAACGCCACTTCGAAGACGAGACCGCTTGAGAGCGTGTGGATCACCTCGCGCACCGGCCCGAAGCGGTTCAGTGTATTCTTGCGGACATATCGGTCGATCTCGAGCAGTTCCTCGTCGGTGAAGCCGAAATAGGCCTTGCCGACCGGCACCAGCTCGTCCGCGCCCGCCTCCCCGACCCGCCAGACCCCGAAAGTGTAGTCGGAATAGAAGGAGGAGCGCTTGCCGTGGCCGCGCTGGGCATACATCAGCACGCAGTCGACCAGCCGGGCATCGCGCTTCCACTTATACCAATAGCCCTTCGGACGGCCGGGCAGATAGGGCGAATCGAGCCGCTTGATCATGCAGCCTTCGACCGCCTCGGCATCGGCGCCTGCCCCGGCAGAAGCCGGGTCGGCGCGGGCTTCCGTCAACTCCTCCCAGTTCGCGAAGGTAATGCGCGGCGAGAGATCGAAGCGGGCGCTGTCGAGCCGGCCGAGGAACGCTTCCAGCCTGGTACGCCGCTCGGTGTAGGGATGGGCGCGCAGATCGTCGTCGGCTTCGGCCAGGAGGTCGTAAGCGCGGATATGGGCGGGGAATTCGGCCAGCATCCTGGCCGTGACCTGCTTGCGGTTGAGCCGCTGCTGCAGCGTGTTGAAGCTCTGGACAACGCCGTCGCGCATCACCAGCAATTCGCCGTCGATCGCACCATCCTGCGTCAGTGCCTCGGTCAGATCAGGAAAGGCGCCACCGATCTCCTCGCCGGTGCGGGAGTAGAGCCGGACCACGCGGCTGCCATCAGCGCGCGTGCCGGCGACGGCCTGGACGCGGATGCCGTCCCATTTCCATTCGGCGGCGAATTCGCTGGCATCGAGCTTGTCGAAATCGCCGTCCTCGATCGCATGCGAGAGCATGACCGGGCGGAACGGTGCCGGATCGGTCGCCTCCGGCCGCGGCGCCCTGCCCTCCAGCCAGGCGAAGAGCGCGGTGTAAGGAGGCTCCAGCCCATGCCAGACCTGCTCAACCTCGTCGGCCGGAATGCCGCCAAGGCTCGCGGTCGCCGTCTTGGCGAGGCGGGCGGAGACGCCGATGCGCAGGGCCCCGGTGATCAGCTTGAGCAGCGCCCAGCGCCCGGTCTCGTCGAGCGCATCGAGCCAGGAGGCGATCAGGCGCGGCATCTCGGTCTTGCCGGACTTTTGCAGGCCGGCGACGACATCGGGCAGATGCGGCACATCGTTGGCGCCATGCCTGGCCGGCCACATCAGGGCGACCGTCTCGGAGAGATCGCCGACATAATCGTAGGAGAGCGCGAACAGCACCGGATCGACGCGCTCGGCGATCAGCGCGCGGATCAGGCCGGGCTTGGCGTTCTGGAAGACCAGCCCGCCGGTCATCGCCGCCAGCGCATAGCCACGGTCGGGATCGGGCGTGGTGCGCAGATAGTCGGCGATCAGCGCGAGCTTGCCGTTGCGGCGCGGCTCATAGGCGAGGCGGTCGAGCAGCCAGGCGAAGCGGTTCATAGGACTGCCTCAGCCGGCTTGGCGTCGGGCTCGGCCTCGCCTTCGTCGCCATAGCCGACGAGGTGGAGCGGCATGCCTTTCAGGCCGACGGTGCCGCACCAATGCGCCAGCGCCTCGGCCTCGCCATGGGTGATCCAGATCTCGTTCGCCTGGACCTCGCGGATCGTCGCCTGGAGATCGTCCCAATCGGCATGGTCGGAGATGATCAGCGGCAGTTCGACGCCCTTCTGGCGCGCCCGCGCCCTGACCCGCATCCAGCCAGAGGCGAAGGCGGTGACCGGATCGGGAAAGCGGCGCGACCACAGGTCCTGGATCGCGCTCGGCGGGCAGATGACGATCTCGCCGGCAAATGCCTTGCGTTCCTCGGCCTTGCGCTCGCCCGGCTCGATCTTGCGGATCTCGCCGAGCGGGATGCCCTCTGCCTGGTAGAGCTCGGTGATCTTCTCGACCGCGCCATGGATGTAGATCGGCCGCTCGTAACCGGCCTTGCGGATCAGCGCCATCAATCGCTGCGCCTTCCCTAGCGAATAGGCGCCGACGATATGCGTGCGGTCGGGAAAGAGCCGGACGGAATCGAGCAATTTGGCGGTCTCGGCATGGGCCGGCGGATGGCGGAAGACCGGCAGGCCGAAGGTCGCCTCGGTGATAAAGACATCGCAGGTGACAGGCTCGAAGGGCGCGCAGGTCGGGTCGCGCTCGCGCTTGTAGTCGCCGGAGACGACGATGCGCAGGTCCTTGTGCTCGACCACGATCTGGGCGGAGCCGAGGACATGGCCGGCCGGGACGAAGCAAAAATCGACCGCGCCGATGCGGACGGTTTCACCGGGCGGCGCTACCTGCTGCGAGCCGGTGAAGGCCTCGCCATAACGCAGAGCCATGATCGCCAGTGTCTCCCGGGTTGCCAGCACGGCGCCATGGCCGGCGCGGGCATGGTCGGAATGGCCATGGGTGATCAGCGCCCGTGCCACCGGGCGAACCGGATCGATGTAGATGTCGGCCGGCGGGCAATAGAGCCCGGCCGGGGTCGGCGTCAGGAGATCGGAAGGCTTCATCGTCTGGCCAGTGTCATGCACCTTCGCTAAACCCGCAGCATGATCGAAAAGGGCAGCAGCGTGTACTCCGCCAGTTCCGGGGACGAGCGTCTCGACCGTCGCTATGCCTGGGCCGAGGCGGCATTGAAGGATGGCGATCCGCAGGCGGCGATCGACATCCTCGATCAAACGCTCGCCGAGAACTACGGTTTCACCGCCGCCTGGCATCTCTATGGGCTGGCGCAGGAAGCGCTCGGGCACAATGAGGAGGCTGCGACCGCCTGGCGGCAATGCCTCGATCTCGACCCGAACGACCATGTCGGCGCCAAGCTCGACCTCGCCCGTATCGGCGCGCTCGCGGCCGAGCAGGCGACGTCGGAGAATTTTTCAGGCGCGCTGTTCGACGGCTATGCCGAGCGCTTCGACAGCCATCTCGTCGGCACCTTGCAATACCAGGCGCCGGCACTGCTGAAGGACGCTCTCGCCCGCCACTGCCAACAGGCCGGCCGGCCCTTCCATTTCGAAACGGCCTATGACCTCGGTTGCGGCACCGGGCTGATGGGCGAAGCGATCCGCGCCGAGATCGAGTTTCTCGCCGGCTGCGATCTCTCGCCGCGCATGATCGCCAAGGCGCAGGCCAAGACGCGCGAAGATGGCAGCCCGCTCTACGACAAGCTCGCGACCGCGGGCCTCACCGCCTTCCTGGCGAGCCGGCCCGATGTCTCGGCCGACCTCGTCATCGCCGCCGACGTCTTCGTCTATCTCGGCGACCTCGTGCCAAGCTTCCACCAAAGCGCGCGAGTGCTCAAAGCGGGCGGCCTCGTCGCCTTCACCGTGCAGAGCCATGAGGGCGAAGGCATCACAGTCGGCCAGGACCGGCGCTTCGCGCATGCCGAGAGTTGGGTCAGAGAGGCGCTCGTCGAGGCCGGACTGAAGCCGGCGCTCGTCGAATCGCAGAGCACCCGGATCGATCGCGGTCAGCCGGTGCCGGGATTGCTGATCATCGCCAAGCGTTACTGACCCGCAAAGTCCGGCAGGCCCTCAGGCAGCCTCCGAACGCATGTCACCGGCATCGACCCCCTCGACAGCGCGCAGGGCCGGGATGGCGAAATCGGTAAAGGCGCGTACGACCGGACGCATGAAGCGCACCGACGGGAAGACCCAGAAGGCCTCGGTCGGCTTGACCTCGTAATCCGGCAGGATGCGGACGAGCCGACCTGAAGCGAGCTCATCCGCGACGAGAAGCTGCTGTACCGGTCCGGCGGCGTGGCCCGACAGCAAGGTCGCGACGATCGTCTCGGCAGCGTTCGTGCGCATGATTGGCCGCACAGGCACGTCGACGCTCTCGTTTCCGCGACGCAACAACAGCACGTCGCGCGGCGAGAGCAGCGTCGGCGTGGTCACAATGTCGATCTCGGAGAGGCGTGCGGGCGTCTCGACCGGCCCCGAGCGCTCAAGGAAACGCGGCGCCGCGACCAGGATGCGACGCACCAGGCCGAGGCGCCGGACGATCAGTTCCTGCCCGTCCGGGCGGCCATATCTGAGCGCGAGGTCGAACCCCTCATGGACCAGGTCGATCGTACGGTTCTCCAGGACAAGATCGATGGTGACCGTGGAATAGCGCGCCTGAAAGGCGAGCGCGATCGGATGGAGGTGCCTCGCGCCGATGCAGGACGGCGCGTGCACGCGCAGCGGCCCTTCGATCGTGCCCATCTCATGGCGAACGCCCTCCAGCGCCGCGTCGATGGTAGAAAGCGCGCTCCGGCTGGCCTCGTAAAGCGCCTTGCCCTGCACGGTCGGCCGGACCATGCGGGAAGAGCGCTCGAGCAGGCGCGCGCCGACATGCCGCTCGAGATTGCGCAGATGCTTAGTGACAGCCGGCTGCGATACACAGAGGTCACGCGCCGCTGCCGTGACCGAGCCGCGCTCGACAGTGCGCACGAAGGCTCTCAGGGCGGCGGCGATATCCATGCATAGCCATTGGTTATGATATCTATCACCTCATAACGGATCGACGCTAGCGCTGCAAATTGCTCTATCGCCTCACTAGTCCCGCCACGCGAGCCGATAGACCGAATGCCCATCGACAGACGCCGCCTGCTACTCGGCAGTCCGTTCCTTCTCTCCGGCTGCGTGACGAGACCCGCGCCGGACCTTTCCAGCCAGGCGCCTGCCAACCACCCCGACACATTCGCTGCCGACTACGCCTCGATCTACGCCGCGATCGACGGCGAACCCTTTCCGGTCCCGGCCGTCGATCTCGCCGAGATCGAGCCCAAATTCCTGCGGCGGGAAGTCGGCTACCGCACACCAGAGCGGCCCGGGACCGTCGTCGTCGATCCCGGCGAACGCTACGCCTATCTGGTCGGCGAAGGTGGCCGCGCGATCCGCTACGGCATCGGTGTCGGCAAGGAGGAGGGCTTCAACTTCCGCGGCGCCGCGACGATCGCGCGCAAGGCGCAATGGCCGCGCTGGACGCCGACGCCGGACATGATCCGCCGTGAGCCGCAGCGTTATGGCCGCTATGCCGGCGGCCTCGCCGGTGGCGCCGGCAACCCGCTCGGTCCGCGCGCACTCTACCTCTATCGCGACGGGCGCGACACGCTCTACCGGCTGCACGGCACCGTCGAGCCCTGGACGATCGGGACGATGGTCTCATCCGGCTGCGTTCGGCTGCTGAACCAGGACATCATGGACCTGTATCGACGCGTTCCTGTCGGCAGCAGGGTGGTCGTGCTGGGATCGGATGCCGACACGGCTGTCTGAAAGAGGCGAAGCCGCCGTTCCCTTTTCGTTCGACAGAGCCTATCTCTGTCGCTCGATGGATGCGCCCTCGCCTCTCCCGCCCGCCTTCTCCGCCTGGTTCGCCAGCCGCGGCTGGAGCGTGCGGGCGCATCAGCTCGCTCTGCTGGAGGAAGCCCGGGCCGGCCGCTCGACCCTACTGGTCGCGCCGACCGGCGCCGGCAAGACCCTCGCCGGCTTCCTGCCCTCACTGGTCGAGCTGACCCAGCGCGGCGCAGACCGTGACGGGCTGCACACGCTCTATGTCTCGCCGCTCAAGGCGCTCGCCGTCGACATCGCTCGCAATCTGGAGACGCCGATCCGGGAAATGGGGCTCGACGTCAAAGTCGAGACCCGCACCGGCGACACTTCACCCGCCAAGCGCGCCCGCCAGATCGAGCGGCCGCCTGACATTCTTTTGACGACGCCGGAGCAGCTCGCGCTGCTGGTCTCGCATCGCGATGCCAAGCCGTTTTTCGCGAACTTGCGCCGCGTCGTGCTCGACGAATTGCACGCGCTCGTCACCTCCAAGCGCGGTGACCTACTCTCGCTCGATCTTGCCCGCCTGCGCGCGCTGGCGCCGGAGATGAGCGCAGTCGGCCTCTCGGCGACGGTGCGCGAGCCGGCGGACCTGCAGGCCTATCTGGGCGGTGCCGGCACGCCATCCGGCCTCGTCACCGTCAAAGGCGGTGCGAAAGCCGAGATCGGGATCATGCACACCAAGCGGCGGCTGCCGCTGGCGGGGCACATCACCGCGCATGCCGTCGACGACATCTATGCCGCGATCCAGCAGCACAAGTTGACGCTGGTCTTCGTCAATACCCGCATGCAGGCCGAGTTCATGTTCCAGGCGCTGTGGAGCGTGAATGAGGAGACGCTGCCGATCGCGCTGCATCACGGCTCACTCGATGTCGGCCAGCGCCGCAAGGTCGAGGCGGCGATGGCCGCGGGCAGGCTCAAGGCCGTCGTCTGCACCGCGACGCTCGATCTCGGCATCAACTGGGGCGATGTCGATCTCGTCATCAATGTCGGCGCGCCCAAGGGCGCGAGCCGCCTGATGCAGCGCATCGGCCGCTCCAACCACCGCATGGACGAGCCCTCGCAGGCGCTGCTGGTGCCGTCGAACCGCTTCGAGCTGCTCGAATGCCGCGCCGCGCTCGATGCGGTGGCGGAAGCCGCACAGGATACGCCGCCGCCACGGATCGGCGCGCTCGACGTGCTCGCCCAGCATGTGCTGGGCGTCGCCTGCTCGGATGGATTCGAGCCGGATGCGCTCTATCGCGAAGTCCTGACCGCCTCGCCCTATGCCGATCTCGACCGCGCCGATTTCGACGCCGTGGTCGATTTCGTCGCCACCGGCGGCTATGCGCTGAAGAGCTATGAGCGCTTCGCCAAGCTGCGCAAGAGCAAGGACGGCATCTACCGCGCCAGCAATGCCCGCGTGATCCAGCAATACCGGATGAATGTCGGCACCATCGTCGAATCGACCATGCTCAAGGTCCGGCTCGGGCGGGCACGGCCGGCACGGCCCGGCGGCCAGCAAATGCTCAGCCGCGGCGGGCGCGTGCTCGGCGAACTGGAGGAATACTTCGCCGAGACGATGACGCCGGGCGACACCTTCATCTTCGCCGGCGAGGTGCTGCGCTTCGAGGGCGTCGTCGAGAACGAGGTGGTCTGCTCGCGCACCGCCGCCGGCACCGACCCAAAGATCCCCTCCTATAATGGCGGCAAGTTCCCGCTCTCGACCTTCCTTGCCGCCCGCGTGCGCGCCATCCTGGCGACGCCGAAGGATTGGGCGAAACTGCCGGACGAGGTCTCGTCCTGGCTGCATGCTCAAAGGCTGAAATCGCGTCTGCCCAAGCCGGGGGAGCTTTTGGTCGAGACCTTTCCGCGGGCGGGGCGCTTCTTCCTCGTCGCCTACCCGTTCGAGGGCCGCCTTGCCCACCAGACGCTCGGCATGCTGCTGACCCGCCGGCTGGAGCGGGCGCGATTGAAGCCACTTGGCTTCGTCTGCAATGATTACGGCATCGCGGTCTGGACGCTCGGCGACATGGGCGCGGCGATCGCGCGCGGCGCCCTCTCGCTCGACGAGCTCTTCGCGCAGGACATGCTTGGTGACGATCTTGAGGAGTGGCTGGCGGAATCGGCGCTGATGAAGCGCACCTTCCGCTCCTGCGCGGTGATCGGCGGCCTGATCGAGCGCCGCTTCCCCGGCCAGGAGAAGAGCGGGCGGCAGGTGACGATCTCGACCGACCTGGTCTACGACGTGCTACGCCGGCACCAGCCCGACCATGTGCTGCTCCGCGCCGCACGCGCCGATGCCGCGACCGGCTTGCTCGACATCGGCCGCCTGGGTCAGATGCTGACACGGATCAGCGGGCGAATCGTGCATCAGCCGCTCGATCACGTTTCGCCGCTCTCGGTCTCGGTCATGCTCGAGATCGGGCGCGAGGCGGTCAGTGGCGAAGCGGCCGACGAGATCCTGGCCGAGGCGGAAGCGCAGATGCTCGAAGAGGCGATGGCGTGAACCTGGCGACGAAGGAAACGGGAGGGGTGGCGGCAGAGGCGTTCATGCTCGGCCGGCTCGCGCTCGTGCCTGACCTCTCCGGCGCGCTCTATCTGCCGGACGAGCGCACGCTCGTCGTCGCCGACCTGCATCTGGAGAAGGGGTCGGCCTATGCCGCCCGTGGCGTCCTGCTGCCGCCCTATGATTCCGCCGCAACGCTGCGGCTGCTCGGCGCCGCCATCCTGCGCTACCAGCCAGCGCGCGTGATCGCGCTCGGCGATTCCTTCCATGACCGCGGCGCCGAGGCGCGTATCGATGAGAGCTGCTTGTCGACCCTGCGTTCCCTCCAGGCGGACCGCGACTGGCTCTGGGTCAGCGGCAACCACGACCCGACAATCTCGGCCGCGATGGGTGGGACGGTCCTAGACGAACTCGAAATCCGCGGCGTCAGGCTGCGGCATGAACCGAACGCTGCCGGTGCGCTGCCCGAGATCGCCGGCCATCTGCATCCTGCCGCCAAGGTCCGGATGCGTGGCCGGGCGCTGCGCCGGCGCTGCTTCGCCCTCTCGCCGAGCCGCTGCGTCATGCCGGCGATGGGCGCCTATGCCGGCGGCCTCAATGTCCGCGATGCCGCCTTCCGGCCGCTGTTCGGGCTGGGCTTTTCCGCCCATCTCCTCGGCGACGGCAGGCTCTTCCGCATCGACCAGCGCCTGCTTCTGCCGGATTGAAGCGAACGGTCGCCGAGGGCTGGAGCACTCCATTGGTAATGGAGAGGTCGAGCGCCCTTCATTTTCCTGTGCAGGGATATGTGCGTAACAGGTTGCGTCGGCGCGGGGCTTGTGGCATCAGGACGCCGCTTCGGAACGGCGCGGCGCTTTTAAGGGTTTTCGATCGACCCGAAACGCCAGCACATCCCGGTCCTGCTGCGGTAGCTCAGTGGTAGAGCACTCCATTGGTAATGGAGAGGTCGAGAGTTCAATCCTCTCTCGCAGCACCAGCCCTTTTCTCGGCTATGCGACCAGTTTCTGACGATCCGGAGAAAGTGCGCCTCAGCACACTTTACGAGTTGTCGCCTAGCACACGGCATTCGGCTATTTAACTGGGTGAGCACAGCCCTATCGCAACGGTCTCCATGTATCGATTGTACCGACCACCGCATCGATGACAAACTCGAATGGTTGGTGGCTCACTCCGCGGCGCGAGAACCTCAATTAGAGCATTCATAAGGCGTAGATAGGTTTCGCCTTTCAAGACACGCTCCGACATTGTACGATCGCCATTCCGATCGAACCGGGACCTATTGAGGCTTAGCAAACCCCTATGATATTTAATCTTAGAAATTTCCGCCAGAAATCTAAAGATACGATAAGGATTGGTTTTTCCGACAATTCCCCCGCAACCGAGCGGATGATGTTAGAATTTCTCTCCGCTCATTTTAATATAGAGATCACCAATAACTGCGATTTCTTGATTCATGCGTTTGGTCAATATGGAGCCGATGGTCAGTACGGCCAATTTCTTTCTCATAATGCCCCCGTGCGAATTTTTTTCTCTCAGGAAAATATCATTCCTGATTTCAATATAAGTGACTATGCAATAGGTTTTCCATATATAGAATTTGGCGACCGGTACTGTCGCGGCCCGAATTATCTTTTCTATGACAGCTTTGATTATTTATCAAAAATAAAACAAACGCAACCCGGCAATCCAGAAGAATTAAAATTCTGCAATTTTATTTACTCAAATGGCAACTGTCACCCCTATCGCGACGCATTCTTTAAGCAGCTACACGCGATTAAACATGTTGATGCTGCTGGAGGCCACTTGAATAACTGCAATACCCAACCTCAGGCTGCCTTCTCGGCCGGCTGGGAAGCTGCCAAGGTCGCATTCCAACGCAACTACAAATTCTCTATAGCTATGGAGAATAGCTCGACTCCCGGCTACACAACCGAAAAAATCGTACACGCCCTAGCCGCGGGAACGATTCCAATTTATTTTGGAGACAGTTTGGTTGCCAGGCAATTTAATAGTAAGCGCTTTATTAACTGCCATGATTTTGATAACGAAGACCAGGTTATTTCAAGAATAATTGAAATAGATAATAATGATGAATTATTTTACTCTATTCTCAATGAACCATTTTTTCCTCCCGACTTGCCGGATCAGAAAGAAAATCTAAAAACATTCTTCGCACACATTTTCAGTCAAGAGCCGACCACAGCAAAACGCCGCAACCCGCATGTTTGGGGACCCATGTACGAATCTAGAGTAGGCCGCTCGAAGTCCCCAGCCAGCTAAGCACCCACTGAGATCGCCCGCTCAAGGCGGATTGCTGCGCGGGCGCACCATGCAGCAGCTATCCGCGCCAGAATCTAGACAACTGCCGGAGCATTGCCCCCCGGCACTCAGGGGTTAACTTTTAGCGGCAATGCATCTGAAAATGCACTGCACATTCAGTCACGCGACTTCACGCCCGGCTGGCGTTCGGTTAAGCGTTACGCGCGAAAGAGGATCGCTCGCTCTCTAGGTCCGAAAGGCCTATCGATGCAGCGTCTAGAGCGGGCGGTCGGGGAATAGAATGTCACAGCGGACGTCCGGCCTCTACCGGCTAATGTCTATGCCGAAAATCTATGCGGCCTTTCAACACGCGATCGGCGGGACGCGCGGCCGAGAAATCATGGTCGGCGATTATATCATGCCCAAGCTTGGCGACCGCGTACTCGACCTCGGTTGTGGATCCGGAGCCCTGCTGCCCTTCTTGGGGACTGTCGATTATGTCGGCATCGACACCAACGAAAAGCATATTGAGACCGCCAGATCCCTGCACGGCAAGAACGGCCGCTTCATCTGCGGTGACTTTACCTCGATCGCCGCCGAGACCGAACGCTCATTCGACACGGTGCTGTGCATCGGCCTTCTTCATCACCTCGACGATGAGCGAGTGATCGAGATATCGCATCTGGCGAGACGTTATCTTGTACCCTCAGGTCGCATGATCGCGCTCGATCCTGTCTTCGAAGCCGGCCAGAATCCGATCGCGCGTCTCCTGGCCGCCGCGGATGCCGGAGCGCGCGTGCGAACGGCAGAAGGCTACAGGGAACTCGTCAGCCAGGCACTCGACAACGTCGAAGTCCATGTACGGCATGACATGATGCGCGTCCCGTACTCTCATTGCATTACGACGGCAGCGGCTCCAGCAGCCTAGTGGATCGGAAGTGCCACCTGTCATGTCCGCTCTTCAAGAACGACTAGCCCGCATGCGTTTTTCCGCCGTCCAGAATTTCCTGCGCCGCGCCGCCGCGTTCGCAAGCCAGCATCGCAAAGCTCTGATCCTAGGCATCTGCCTGCTCAATCTGACGCTCGGCATTTTCGTGCCGATCTACGTCGATGAGCTGGTCTACAAATTCGGGCTTGCACGCTACCTGCTCGAGGGCGGGCAGCAACTGTCGATCTATCCGCAATGCATCGACACCTTCCTGACGCCGGTCCCCCTGCCGCTGATCCCGGGAGCGGTGATCATCGCGGGCGCCTGGCAGCATCTCGGCCTGTTCGGGATGCGTTTCAGCGGATTTGCCTTCATCGTCGCATGGGCCGCGCTCATCTGGCTGATCATCTCGCGGCTGACGGCTTCACGCGACGTGCGTGTCGCGGTCGCCTTCACACTCTTCGCAGTCATGAGCCTCGGCGTGACGAGCTATGCGCTCCTGCTTTCACGCCCAGACCAGTTCCTGGTCCTTGGGCTGACTATTCTCGTCGCCTTTCCCATCATTCTGGATGCCCGCGAACGCGAAACCGGTCGCGCAGCCAGCGGATGGATCATCGCGACCGCCGCACTTGTCTACTTCCTGGTAATCTCGACCGCCTCCTACGCTCACCCCAACATTGTCTACTACACTCCGGTCGTTCTTGCCTCGGCTTATCTGACATTCCGCCGCGTTGGCCTGCTGCCGGCGCTCGGAGCTTGCGCCATCGCACTTGTTGTCATTGGTTTCGGGCTGATGAATGGTGCCCGCGTGCTTGCAAGCTGCAACGACCCAGCGCTGGCTGCGGCAACGGGTAAGCGTCTAGTGGACCTGCGCGGATTGCTAACAGCACCGTTGGCGACAATCGGAGTTCTTCTAGGCAATAGCTTGGGTGGTCTGTTCGACCTTCTGCGCTATGTCAGCTTTACAGGCAACTACCAATCTGGCTGGCTGCCGCCGACTCCGCTGCTTGACGGCGTCATCGGCGGAACGTTCCTGTTCGTGATTCGCGTGATCTGGCACGTCGCAGTAGTCGGTGCCATCGTCGTGGCTACCGCCAGACTGCTACACGACAGATCTCCGGCACTGCTGCTGGCTGGCGCCTTGCTCATTTCGCTCGCCGGGCAAGCGGCGCATAACCGCAGCCTGAACTTCACCCTGATACAGCTCCTGCTGCCGCTCGTGGCCCTGTTCTGTGTCCTTGCGTTGACGCCAGTCGCGGAGACTGCTTTGTCCGCGCGCTGGTGGATGCCCCTGCGGAATGTCGTCGCAGGGTTCGCGGCGGCTAGCGCGCTCGTCTGCCTGATCTTCCTCGTGCCTCAGCTGATCGGCACCGCTTGGTCGAAGCGGATTTTCAACGATCAGCAACACCATTCCTATTCCGCATTCAACGCGAGCATCCGGGCCCAGTCGACCGCTCGGTTGGCCCAAGCCTGCCGGATCGTGCCGGGCCAGGCGCCTGGCCTTGTGATTGACGACGTCAGTTATGCAACGTTCTATCGCGAACGCAGGCCGATGTTCGCTACCTACGTCAATCCGAGCCTGATGGGCGCGGGCTTGAAAGGGCGACTTCCCGAGTTCTTTGCGTCGCATCGCAGCAGCGGCTTCATCGGCAAGTGCAACTACCTGCCGTGGGAGCTGCAATCCGTCGCGATCCGTGATGGTGAGAACTGTTGCGTCAGTGCCGAGGTGATCACGACAGCCCTGCCGGCATCAGCGAAGTGAGCTCGAGCATCGCATTTGCGGGCAGTTTGTCGCAGGTTCGTTGGCACGTAGCTGCTGCTCTCGGCTCAAGATTACCGCCGGACCTCGCCGTAGGATTGTGATGAAGCTATCAATTGTTACAACGCTGTATCGCTCCGAAGCGACGGTCGACGAGTTCTACCGCCGCTGCATGGCCGCGGCGGCTCACTGTTTCTCTGACGTGGAGCTGATCTTCGTCGATGATGGATCGCCGGATGACAGCTTGGCCCGCGCTCTGACGCTGGCCGAGAACGATCCGAGAGTCGTCGTCATCGAGTTCTCGCGAAATTTCGGGCACTACAGAGCCATGATGGCGGGGCTGAGCGCGGCGTCCGGCGACTATGTATTTCTCCTCGACAGCGATCTGGAGGAAGAACCCGAGTGGCTCGGCGCATATTGGGACCGTCTCAGGCGCGACAACTGCGATGTTGTCTACGGCGTACAGGAAAGCCGCAAAGGCAGCTGGTTCGAACATGTGACCGGAGAATTCTTCTACTGGCTGGTAGACAAGCTCAGCGAAGAGAAGATTCCGCGCAATCTCGTGACAGCTCGGCTGATGAAGCGCCAATATGTTCGGGCGTTGCTGAGGCACCGCGACCGCGAGTTCTTCATCGCCCAGCTCTGGCTGCTGACCGGTTTCCGCCAGCAAGCAATCTCCGTAAAAAAACTTGCATTGTCGCCGACGACGTACTCGATAGCACAGCGAACCAATATGCTGGTACGCTATGTCACGACCACGTCCACGAAGCTCCTTTACATTATTCTCTATACAGGTTGCGGTATCGCAGGACTATCGGCGCTAGCCGTGTTCTTCACCATCGGCAGATACCTATGGACCGGGGTTGCCGCCGATGGCTGGAGCTCGATTATCGTCGCGATCTGCTTCTTCGGCGGATTGACTACGCTCATCCTCGGCATCATCGGCATCTACGTCGCGAACATTTTCTCGGAAACGAAGCGGCGTCCTTATGTCATCGTCCGCCAAGTCCATCGGGACCGCACATTGCCATCGAGCGGATCCTGACTGTGATAATCTTCGCGAGCTGACCATGCCTCCGCAGCGATTTTGTCCTGCCTGCGCTGCCGCCGAGCCGGTTCGCGACCACGAGCCAATATGGTCAGCCGGATGGGTGTGCCGGGCTTGTGGGCACGAGCCCAACCGGATTGATGGTGTCATCGCCTTCGCGCCCGAACTCGCCGACACACTCAGCGGCTTCGACCCGCGTTCATTTGACGCGCTCAGCCGGAATGAGAATGGGCACTACTGGTTCGAGCCGCGCAATCGCCTCATTACCGGATTGATCCGTCGCCATTTCCCCGAAACCAAGCGCTATCTGGAAGTGGGCTGCGGCACTGGCTTCGTCCTGCGAGGCGTACATCAAGCTCTGCCGGCCGCGGCAATAGCCGCGTCGGAAGTCCATCCTGCAGGCTTGATCCATGCGCGACGCCGGCTTGCCGATGCGCCGTCGGTCACGTTCCTGCAAATGGATGCCCGGCATATCCCTGCCCGGGGAGCTTTCGATCTCGTGGGTGCCTATGACGTCATCGAGCACATCGAAGAGGACGAGCAGGTCTTGGCGGAACTTCACGGAGCGCTTGCCCCGGGAGGAGGCGCCGTCATCGCCGTGCCGCAACATCCATTCCTGTGGAGTGCAGTCGACGATCTCGGACACCATGTCCGCCGCTATGCGCGCGGCGAGCTGGAGAACAAGATGCGCCGTGCTGGTTTCGATATCCTGTTCTCATCCTCCTATACCGCAGTGCTGCTGCCACTCATGGCAGCAAGCCGCATGCGCCGTGAGCGCCCTGCAGCTCTCGATGATCTGCTGAAGCGTGAATATGATGTCCCGCCTTGGCTGAACAAGCTGCTGCGAGGCGTCCTTCAGGCGGAAGTCTCATGTACTCTGGCTGGTCTGCGCTGGCCGGCGGGGGGGAGCCGTATCGTGGTAGCGCGCAAGCCGGTGCGATAGGCCTTACTTGCGCCGAGACGCGAAAAATTCACCGAGCGACCGCGGGGTCCGCACACCGTAGCCGAGAAGCTGCTTCAGACTTTCATCATCCGTAAACGCTTCTCCCAGAAGGGCGGGCAGGTCGATCTGTTGGCGAATGATTGGGCTTGTATAGACGTGATTGACACCCCGACGGTCTGCAGTCGTCTGATTGGTCGAGCCGGTGTGATAGATCATGCAGTCGAGCACTATGTAGCTGCCACGCTTGGCCGTGACCTGTAACGCGGCATTTCGGACGAAGCGCTGTGACGGGAACTCCTCCTGTTTATGCGTCGCGGGTAGAACGATCGTCGCTCCGTTCTCAGTCGTAAAATCGTCCACGCAATACAGCGCGTTGATCGCCATCGGGCGAGAGAAGATGACATGCTGATAGGGCAGATCGCGATGCCAGGCCCCTTGATTGTAGGTCGCGGCATTGGCTGGGTTGATCACGCCATTCTGCTGGGACAGCACGATGTAGTCGGCGATCATCCGCTTAGCGACCGAAAGCACGCGCGAATTGACAGCTAGATCGAGCAGGCGCCGATCATGCAGGAATGCTGCCCGGACTGTATTGTGTTCGTCCAGCCGCTTGAGGGAATCGATGCCTCCGGCTTGTTGCTCAGAGTGTCGTCGTGCCACATCGAAAGCTTCCGCAAACCTATCGAGCTCGCTGTCCTGATACCCGCCATCGAGCACCGCGTACCCGAGGGTCGCCAGAGATTCGCATGCCTCTTCGACCTCGGTTTCGGTGGTGCGACGGCGTAGAATGCCATAGCTTCTCTCGACGATCGCGTTCACTGAACTCTCCTAGAACTGGATAGTGCTCGGCAAGAGCAGAGGCTGCCCGCCATCGTTACGGATCCTGTCGGCAACCACATCGCGCGACTTGGGCGCTACGCCGACGATTGTGATGTAGCCTCTCTCGTGGTCCGTAGGAACATACCGCGCCGTCGGCAGTCCCAGATTCCATGCATCCCCTGGATCGTCCACAACTAGGCGATCCGCACGCGCCCAGCTGCGCGGCGCATAAGCGCGAAGCAGAGCCGCCATCTGGCCGGCTCCGAAAATCTGGACGGGCCCCTTCCAGGCATCGAGCGCGGTCGTCCAAGCGTCATCGAGCGTATGCCATGCAGTAAGATAGCGTTGTGCAGGGTCGAGATCGAAACCGCCCCACGTAAGACCCGCGGCAGCAGCCCCGGCCACGATCGTGAACGCCTGGAAGCCTGCCAGGCTTCCAGCGAGATCGATGCGATTTTCAACCTTGCAGTGAGCGCGCGCGGCGAAGGCTGCGAATGCACTCGGCGACAACGTCCAGAGATGGTCGTAGAACAGCAACTCGCAGTTTGCCGGCGTTGCAGCAGGGCAGCTGATCACAGCGCGTGCATTCTCGCGCAGCCGGTCGGCCAGTTCTCCGATGAACCCAACCGGATCTACGGCATGCTCGATAGTATTGATCGAGACGACCGCATCGAAGCCGTTCCACTCCGAGCCTTGACAGTCTCCGAGCAGTCCCCGCGCCAGGGTAACACCGTCTTCTCGCCCGGCGGCCCCATGCGGCAAAGCGGGATCGACACCCCAAACTTGGCATTCCGGCAACTTCTTTCGAAGATGGCGAGCGAGTGCGCCGGAACCACAGCCGACATCGAGCAGACGTCGGATACCGTGGGCTCCCTTGAGTGCTTCGATGACAAGTGATGAATAGACCTCGCCTCGCGCGTCGTCGGACCGCTCGCCATGGGTCGCGAGACCGTAATCCTGCGAATAGATCGCTGCGACTTTCGATGCGCCCAATTGCCGACGATGCCGGACCAGGCCGCAATCGGGACAACCCAACTTATCGATCGGGCGAGGCAGGATACGTCCGTCGCTGATGATCGATTGGCGATCAGAGGGCGGCCGCAGGGCCACCGTTTCGCGCCCGCCGCAAGCGGGGCAATGCTCCTGAGTTTGCTCGCCGACGAAGTCGTGCACGTCACTGCCCCGAAACGATCAGTCGGGGGACCGCCGCTCGACTAGACATAGCCAGATCGTACTGCCAAAACAATCGCCGCCGTACCGCAGCACAGACTCTCGGCCACCGGCGCAATGCTTTTTGTGGAACCGAGACGGTGACCGAGTTGCTAAGCGAGAAGATTCCATTCGGCCGTCCCGCAATCGTCGGACGGGAGTTCGATTACATCGAGCAAGCTATCCGGAATGGCACGATCGCCGGTGGCGGGCCCTTCATGAAGCGCTGCGAAGCATGGCTCGAGACCACTCTCTCGGCTCGGCGCGCGCTCATGACTCATTCCTGCACTGGCGCGCTTGAAATGGCTGCCATGTTGTCGAATGTCGGACCAGGCGACGAGGTGATCATGCCCTCGTTCACCTTCTCGGCGACAGCAACAGCCTTCGTCCTGCGCGGCGCGACTCCAGTTTTCGTCGACATCGACCCCGACACGCTGAACATTGATCCGGCGTTGATCGAGCCCGCAATCACCGAGCGCACGCGCGTCGTCGTCCCTGTCCACTATGCCGGGTTAGCCTGCGCGATGGACGAGATCATGACCATTGCGCAACGCCATTCGCTGATCGTTGTCGAAGATGCCGCTCAGGCGCATCTCTCTCATTACAAAGGCAAGGCCCTCGGAACCATCGGCGATTTGGGCTGCCTCTCGTTTCACGAGACGAAAAACGTCATCTCCGGAGAAGGTGGCGCACTCATCCTCAACAACGAGACACTACTCAATCGCGCCGAGATTATCCGCGAAAAAGGTACCGATCGCAGCATGTTCTTTCGCGGTCAGGTTGACAAATATACCTGGCAAGACATTGGCTCCTCATACTGCCCCAGCGAGCTGGTCAGCGCATTCCTGATGGCGCAGTTCGAATTAGCCGACGCGATCTGCGAGCGCAGACGAAAGGTCTACGACCTCTACCACGATCTGCTTGCGCCACTCGCAACGGAGGGGCTGGTGACCTTGCCACGCGCCTCGGGGGCGGAAGTCAACGGTCACATCTTCTGGATGCTGCTCGAATCGGAGCCGGTTCGAGCCGACCTGATCCGGCATCTCACCGCGCACGGGATCAATGCCGTTTTCCATTACATCCCGCTGCATTCGGCACCAGCCGGGCGCAAATACGGGCGGACCTCCGGGAATCTGGCCGTGACGGAGCGTGTAAGCAACACACTGCTACGGTTGCCGCTCTATTATACTTTGACTGATGATCATGTCCGGCGCGTCGCGGGGGCGATTTCTGCATTCTTCGGACGCTCACTGGGATGAGCCGTGTAGCGATTATTCAGTCCAGCTACATTCCGTGGCGGGGTTATTTCGGCGCGATCGCAGCTTGCGAAACCTTCGTATTCTTCGACAGCGTCCAGTTCACGCGGCGCGACTGGCGAACCCGCAACACCATCAAGACAGCCCAGGGGGTGCATTGGCTGTCGGTGCCGGTGGCACAGAAAGGCCATTACCACACGCCGATCTATCAGATCCGCGTCGCTGAACCTGGATGGTGGCGAGCCCATCTGAAGACGATCGAAATGTCGTATCGTCGTGCCGCCCATTTCGACGAGGTCTTTCCCTTTGTCGCCGGCCTTTTCGAGGCGACCGATACGCAAGAGCTTCTATCTGAAATCAACATGGGCATGACAGCTGCGATCTGTGCCAGGCTCGGAATCCAGACTCGGCTGCTGCGTGACGTCGATATCCTGCCTGCCGAAGAGATGGCGGCCATGGATCCGACAGTACGGCTGGCGAAGCTATGCTCGGCCGTCGGCGCAAATGTCTACCTTTCGGGCCCGGCGGCAAAAACCTATCTCGACGAGCGCGTTTTCCACGAGGTGGGAGCGGAGGTGGAGTGGATTAACTACCAGCGCTTCGCGGCGCCGTACGCGCAACTCTGGGGCGAGTTCGCGCCGGCAGTGTCGATCATCGACACATTGCTAAATGCAGGCTTCGATCAAACCAGGAGGATCCTGTACAGCGACAATGGGGCAGCAATCCAATCGGCGTCGTAACGTACCGGGCGTCTCCTAGGCTTCCCAGACAGCAAGGCCGAAGCCCGTCTTGCCGTAGCCAGCTCCGTTGTAGAGCAGCCAAAGCCGGCCGCCATGATCGAACACGGCGGGATATGTCGCGGCACCACCTTCCCAGCCCTCAGCTTCCGGCATAGGAAACTTCGCGTCCTTGCGGAGCCAATTGATACCGTCCCGGGAAACGGCATAGGCAATGTCGTAAGCCCCGTGGCCTCGACGTGCGAACCACATGCGATATCCATCGCCCGTGCGGTGGACGCTGGGACGCACGACGGCCACCTCGCCAGGCTCCACATCGACCACGATCTGCGGCGAACGCTTCCAAGTGATGCCATCAGCGCTGATCGCACGCCTTATCGCATGCGACATGTCCGCCTTCTCAGCTCCCCACTCGATATGGGTGCCGTACCACATCTCCCATTGGTCAGGACCATTATTCAGGACGCAGGGATAGGAGAGGCTGAAATGGTCGACGGGGTCGCGATCCATAACCGGGCCTGCGGACAAGCGCTCGAACCGACCTTCACTCGCACTGCCGACGGCGACCCCGATCGCGTTGCGCCACGGCACCGAGCCGCCGATGTTCCAGCCCATGTAATAAAGTCGGTCTTCGCTTTGCCCTCGCACGATCGATCCGACACCTACGCCAGCATCGTCGAAGGCACCAAGCGAACCAGGCAAGAGCAGCGGCTCTGGTGAGCTCTCCTCGATCCGCGGCTGCTCCGATATGCGCGCAACCACCGAACCTACCGATGATCTATTCGAACTGTCGCGACCCGAATAGAATATTCGGAACAGATCGCCCGACAGATGAGCTGGGACCGGCAGAGCACTATGGCTGACGAGAGCCGGGTGAGTGCTATTCGGCACGAACAGCTGCCCGAGTTTACGCCATGCCATGTCGCTTAAATCCGTCGCAAGCGGAAGCTCGGCACCTTGGAAATCTCAGTGGCCGAAGGAGAGAGGACTGCATTGTCCGGGATATCGGACAGGATCAGGCTACCAGCACCGATCACGCAATCCGCACCGATAGTGACGCCATCCCTAATGGTTGCGTTGACGCCAATGAAACAGCGTGGACCGACCGTAACTCCGCCCGAGACCACGACATGCGAGGCGATGAACGTATCCTCGCCTATTGTACTGTGATGGCCGATATGATTTCCGGACCAGAGAGTTACGTTCTCGCCGATACGAACGAAGGGTTGAATCGTATTATTCTCTAGGATGAATTGATTTGCAGCCGGCGTGAAATCAACGAAGGTTGTCGCTCGTGTACTGACGTAGTGGCTAACCTGGTAGCCCTTCGCCCGCACCTCAGCAACCTTGTCACGACGCAGTTTATTCAGCCTTGCATAGCCGATAGCGACGAATATTTCTGTTGTATCCGGAGGAAAACAGCCTTCTATCTCTTCCCACGGCACCACCGGTCGACCGTGAAGAACGGGGCCAGGACTGTGAGCCGCATCGACAGTGAACGCAGAAACCGCGCGCCCGGCGTCATGAGTCAGATAGAACGCAGCCAGTTCGGCGGTCATCCCCGCACCGAAAACGACAACGTTCCGCAAGAGATTCTCCTTCCATCAGGCCAGCCGGGCATGGACCGCTTCCCTGTGTCACGAAGTGGGAAGAGGATCAATCCCGTCATGTTTCGCAGCCACGGAAAGATGCAATGGGAGGCTCGACTCGACCTGCCAGTTTTGCCTCAGAGCAAGTTAACAGGCGCGCCTCAACTAAAAACATAGCATAAGCGGCAAACCGCGTTGAAGACCGTCTTGGCTCGGTCTCGTATCCGACATAGTGGAGCAACGATGTCGCAGACTGCTTCGTTCATCGCCTTGGCCATTTCGCTGGCATCCGTCTCCATCTCGCAGCTGATATTCAAGGCCCGTCTCACGGCTTTGTCGGCCTCGTCCGAGATTGGACTGAGCATTGCCAATACGGCTCTCGCCATCCTGGGGGACAAGTCCATGTGGATTGGAGGCGTGTTCCTGATTGTCGGTTTCTTGAGTTGGTATCTCGCGATGATGCGGCTGCCACTCAGCCTGATGCTGCCCATGTCGGCGCTCATCGCCCCGGTTGCGTCAATAGGCGCCTTCATGCTGCTGGGCGAACATCTGTCACTGGCCAAATTTGCGGCGATCATGGTCATCGTTTCCGGGGCGGCCTGGCTTGGATGGCTAAACGCCTGAAGAAGCCCTCGCCAGCGCACATGAGACACTTCGGCCGTCAACTCGTTACGGCGCAGTCAGATTTAGACGCATACCGAGGAGGCCTTTCACGAGCTTGCCTGTGATTCAGCACCCAAGCTCGTGAAAAGCCTCAAATTGCGCATAGCTATTCAAATTCAAGCGGCTCTCTTCATTGCCGCGGGATCATGACCGGTACCTGCGCGAGCCGCCTTCGAAAGGCGATATGCCATTCAAGCCAGTGGACTACAGGGAGATTTGGCGGGTTCAACCTTCGGCGCCTACTGAGTTCGGCTCCGGCCGTACCTGGCCCCTGGCCGTCATGGAGACAGTCCGCTTTCGAACAGCTGTCGCTATTAATAGCGCGGCCGATCCGTTGGCGCTTGACAGCTTCGATAACGGCAACAGCTGACAGGCAGCACAGCCGCCCCTAGGATCGCACTATGCGTGCACGCCAGATCGAAGTCTTCCGCATGGTCATGCGCTGCGGCACGCTGACCGGCGCGGCCGAAGCGCTCAATGTCTCGCAGCCGGCTCTCAGCCAGATCCTGCTGCACACCGAGGACGAGCTCGGCTTCAAGCTGTTCCAGCGCGTCAAGGGCCGGCTGATCCCGACGCCCGAGGCCGAGGAGATCTACCCCGAGGTCGAGCGCCTGTTCGGCGACCTCGAAATGCTCCGGCGGCGCACGCGCGACCTGCGTCATGGCAAGGCCGGTCTCGTGCGCCTCGCCGCCTCGGCGCCGCCGTCCCTCTCCTTCGTCCCGGAGGCGCTGCGCCATTTCCGCGCCGCGCATCCCAATACGCGCGTGCGCTCCTATGTCGTGCCGGCCGAGGTCATCCTCACCATGCTCGACCGCGACCAGGCCGGGCTCGGCATCGCCATGATGGACCAGCCCACGCCCTTCATCGAGACCGAGGTGGTCGGCTACACCCGCGTGGTCTGCGTCCTCCCGGCCGGGCATCCGCTGGCGGAGCGCGACTCCGTCAGCGCCGAGGATCTCGATGGCGAGACGCTGATCTCCTACCGCGCCGAATCCCTGCCCGGGCAATTGCTGCGCGACGCGCTGGCCAAGCAGGGCCTGCCCTTCCGGCCGGAGATGGAGATCGACGTCTCGATCATCGCGCTCGCCTTCGTGCAGCAGGGGCTCGGTGTCGCCGTGGTCGACGGGCTCCTGCCCTGGCACAATTTCCCCGGCCTGGTGACGCGCCCGTTCCAGCCGCATGTCTCCCTGCCGCTCTGCCTGCTGACCAGCACGCGCCGGCCGCTCTCGCGCAGCCATGAATTGCTGCGCAATCATATCCGCACGGCCTGCCAGCAGCTCGATCTCGACCGGCCAGCGCCGGCAGCGCCGCAGGCATAAGGGCGACTTATCCGGCATCGCCGTTTTGGTGTTGGACCCCGGGAGGCACCCTCTCCAAAACTGGCTCGTCCTTTCCTGAGCGGGCCCATCATGAGCTGGCGTATCGGCGTCGACATCGGCGGCACCTTCATCGATTTCTGTGCGCTCGAGACCGGCAGCGGCCGCGTCGAGACGATCAAGGTTCTGACCACGCCCGACGCGCCGGGCCGCGAGCTTCTCGCCGGGCTCGACCTCCTGAACGCGCGCCATGCCGTGCCGCCGGAAGAGATCGTCTCCTTCGTCCACGGCACCACGGTCGGCATCAACACCATCATCCAGCGCAAGGGCAGCCGGCTCGGGCTGATCACCACCGCCGGCTTCGAGGACGTGATCGAGCTGGCGCGGCTGCGCATGCCCGACATGTATTCGCTGTTCTGCGCGCGCCCGGAGCAGCTCATCCCGCGCGACCGCGTCTTCGGCGTCGGCGGGCGCATTCTCTCCGACGGCAGCATCGCCGAGCCGCTCGACCGCGACGCGCTCTCGGATGCGGTCGAGAAGCTCAAGGCGCGCGGCGTCGACGGCGTGATCGTCTCTTTCCTGCACGCCTATCGCAATCCCGCCCACGAGGTAGAAACGCGCGCTCTGATCGCCGAACTGGCGCCGGAGCTTTTCGTCTTCAGCACCAGCGAGGTCTGGCCGGTGATCCGCGAATATGAGCGCACCACCACCGCGATCCTGAACGGCTATGTCCATCCGCGCGTCTGCGGCTATCTCGACGCGCTCGAGGAAGCGCTCGCCTCGCGCGGCGTACCGGCCGGCCCGATGCTGACCAAGTCGAATGGCGGCGTGATGAACGCCGCGACCGGCAAGCGCGCCTGCGTCAACATGCTGCTCTCCGGCACGGCCTCGGGCGTGATCGGCGCGGCCTATCTCGCCGAGCAAGCTGGCGCGAGGAACATCCTCACCCTTGATATCGGCGGCACCAGCGCCGACCTCGCCTTGATCATCGACGGCCAGCCACAATTCGGCACCGGCGAGGTCGTCGGCGACTTCCCGCTCTATGTTCCCAGCGTCTCGGTCACCTCGATCGGCGCCGGCGGCGGCTCGATCGCCTGGGCCGATGCCTTCGGCGTGCTCAAGGTCGGCCCCGAAAGCGCCGGCTCGACCCCCGGCCCTGCCTGCTATGGCCGCGGCGGCGCCCGCGCCACCGTCACCGACGCGATGGCGACCTGCGGCTTCCTCGGCCACACCGCCCTCGCCTATGACCAGATCGGCATGCGCCGCGACCTGGCGCAGAAGGTCGTCGGCGAGGTCGCGGCGATGCTCGGCCGCAGCGCCGAGGCGACCGCCGAGGCGATCATCGCCATCGCCGTCTCCGAGATGTTCGTCGAGGTCAACAAGCTCGTCGCACGCTATGGCGTCGACCTGCGTGACTTCGCGCTGATGCCCTTCGGCGGCGCCGGGCCGATGCTCGGCTGCTTCCTGGCGCGCGAGCTCGGCATACCGCGCGTGCTGGTGCCGCGCCGCCCCGGCGTCGTCAGCGCGCTGGGCGGGCTGATCGCCGACCTGAAGGGCGATTTCATCCAGAGCGTCTTCGCCGCGGCGGAACCCGCTTCGCTGCCGCAACTGCGTGCGGCACTGGCTCATCTCAAGCGCGACGGGCTCGCCTGGATTCGCGAGGACCAGCGTTTCACCGGGCCTGTCGTCGAAAGCCTGAGCGCCGACATGCGCTATCACGGCCAGTCCTTCGAGATCGAGGTACCGCTCTCCGAGAGCTGGCTGGTCGAGGGCGACCTCGCGGCGATCCGCGCCGCCTTCCACCGTCAGCACCTCGCCATCTACGACTTCAACGACGAGGCGGCCGAGGTCCAGATCGTCAATCTGCGCCTCGTCGTCACCGGCGCGACGCCGCGGCCCGAGCTTGCCCCGGCGAGCGAGGCGGTCGACGAGGCGGCGATCCCGGCGCGTCTCATCACGGTCTGGCTCGACGGCGCCGAGCGCGAGGTCGCGCTCTTCCAGCGCGAGGCGCTGCGCTGCGGACAGCATTTCTCGGGCCCGGCCGTGGTCGCGCAGGAGGACACCACCATCTGCATTCCTGCCGGCTTCGAGGCTGAGGTCGACGCCTTCCTCAACCTGCATCTCATCCTGCGCGAGGGAGCCTGATCATGGTCGACAAGGTCACCTTGCAGGTCCTGGCCAATCATTGCCGGGCCGCCGCCGAGAACATGGCCTACACGCTCTACCGCACGGCGCATTCCACCTTCGTCAAGGAGACGGAGGACTTCACGGTGATGGTGATGGACCGCACCGGGCGCGTCGTCGCCGTGCCGATGGATCTCGGCGCGACCTGGTATCCGGGCATGAACTACAACCGCGCCATCGCGATGGTGCCGGAGTATCGCCCGGGCGACATCGCCTTCACCAACGACCCCTATAGCGGCTACCTCGCCACCCACGCGCCCGACACGCATCTGTGGAAGCCGATCTTTCACGAGGGCGAGATCGTCTGCTTCGTCGGCGGCCATGTCCACAATACCGACATGGGCGGGGCGGTGCCGGCGAGCCTGTCGCGCTCGCTGACCGAGATCCACCAGGAGGGCATCCGCTTCCCGCCGATGACGCTGATGCGCGACGGCGCCTTCGACGAGACCGTGCTGCGCATCATGATGATGAATGTGCGCAAGCCCGCGCTCAACATGGGCGACCTCAAGGCCTTGGCCGGCGCGCTCAACACCGGCGAGCGCAAGATCCAGGCGATGGTCGCCAAGTTCGGCGCCAAGGGCTTCATGGACGGGCTCGACGGGCTGATGGACTATGCCGAGCATCAGGCCCGCGAGATCCTGCGCTCGATCCCGGACGGCGAGTATTTCTTCTCCGACTATGCCGACGAGGACGGCGTCGACGGCAATCCCTGCCGGCTGGCGCTGACGCTGACGATCAAGGGCGACGAGGCGATCCTCGACTTCACGGGATCGGACCCGCAGCTCGGCTCCTCGCTCAACGTGCCGACCGGCTCAGACCCGCGCCATACGCTGCTGCTCGTCGGCGTCTATTACGTGCTCTACACGCTGAACCCGCAGCTCCTGCTTAATTCCGGCCTGACCCGGCCCTTCACCTGCATCGCGCCGGAAGGGACGGTGCTGAATCCGTCCTTCCCGGCGGCGGTCGGCATGCGCAGCCTGACCTGCGCACGGCTTCGCAGCCTGATCTTCGGCGCCTTCAGCCTCGCCGCGCCCGAACGCCTGCCGGCGGCTCCAGCCGGCTCCAGCTCGATCGTCAACGTGATGACCACCGACGATAAGACGCACCGCAGCGTCATCGCGGCGATCAACCCTGTGGTCGGCGGCGGCGGCGGCATGCCGCATCGCGACGGGCCGAACGGTTCGGGCGCCGACGCCGCCTATCTCAAGAACACGCCGATCGAGATCACCGAGACCGAGGTGCCGATCCGCTTCATGCGCTACGGGCTGCAGCCGGATTCAGGCGGCGCCGGGCGCTGGCGCGGCGGGCTTGCGACGGTGATGGAGTTCAAGGTGTTCTCGCCGAACTCGCGCATCACCGTGCGCAACCGCGACCGCTCGCATTTCCGGCCCTGGGGCACGCTCGGCGGCCTCTCCGCCGAGACCTCGAACTTCATCATCAATCCCGGCCGCCCGAACGAGCGCGTGCTCGGCAACACCGACATCGCCGTCGCCGAGCCCGGCGATGTGATCCACATCCATTCGCCGGGCGGCGGCGGACGCGGCTCGCCATTGGAACGCGAACCGGAGCGGGTCCTGCTCGATGTCGAGCGCGGCTATGTCAACCTTGACGCTGCACGGACGCTCTATGGCGTGGTGATCGAGGCGGGCGCCGTCGATCCCGAGGCGACGGCTGCGCTGCGGGCTGAGCTGAGGACACACGCCCACAGGACGCATTTCCATTTCGGCCCCGAGCGGGACGCCTTCGAGCAGGTCTGGACGGCTGAGAACTATGCCGGACTGACGCAATTGCTGGCCAGCCTGCCGGTGCATTGGCGCTTCTTCACCAAGACCAAGCTCTTCGCCGTGATGCGCGATGCTGCCGGCAAGCTCGACGTGGCCGCGGCCTTTGCCGCGGTGCGGCGGGACTATCCGCAGATCCCGGCGGTCGGGGAGGACATCCCCGAGATGGCGCAGGCAGCCGAGTAGCCGCCTGTCCTCAGCTGACGGTAACGGTCGCGCCTGCAGCGATCTCGCCCGGCGTCACCACGTCGCAATAGATCCCGAAATTGCGTTCGTGGCGCTTGACCACCGTCCGCAGGATCTCGACGTCCTGGGGCAGGCCGTCCTGCGCGATCGTGATGAAGCCGCAGCGGCCGCAGGGCTCGCGCCCCCGCAGCACGACGTCCCCGATCCTGATCTCGCGTCCGATCCAGCCATGCTCCGGGATGGCATCGAGCTCATCGGGCCAGTCGAGCAGGATGTTCGGCCGGAAGCGGCGGGCATCGATGACGCTGCCGGGCAATTCCCGTTCGAGGCTGCGGATTGCCGCGCTGGTGACGAGGTGGATCGGCGCATGCTCGTAGCGCGGCCGAAACCCGCCTGAGCCGACCGCGTCGAAAGGCTTCAACAGCGGCATGAAGCCGAAGGCCTGCGACAGGCCCTCCAGCAGTTCCGCATCCTGCGGCCCGGCCCAGCACTCGCCATCGAGCGAGAGGGCGATGTCCTCCCCCATGGCTTTGGCATGGGCACGCGGCACGCCGATGAAATGCTTCTCACGGCCGGGGGAGGCGATGCGGCCGGTCGCAGCGTCGAGCAGCCCCCAGATCCGGTCGCCGGCGACACCGTCAGCCTCGACGTGGAGCTGGGCCAACTGCTCACCGGCCATCGAGCTGACCGGGTAGCGCCAGAGTTCGACGACCTGCCCCGTCACTGGCCGTCCATCCGCGGATCGAGCGCGTCGCGCAGGCCGTCGCCGATGAAGTTGAAGCTGGTGACCGCAAGCGTGATCGCGGCGCCGGGGATGATGGCGAGCCAGGGCGCGCTGGTGAGATAGCTCTGGGCGCTTTCGAGCATGTTGCCCCAGCTCGGCGTCGGCGGCTGGATGCCGAAGCCGAGGAAGGAGATATAGCTCTCGGCCAGGATCGCATGGGCGACGTTGAGCGTCGCCGCGACGACGATCGGCGCGATCGCGTTCGGCAGGAGCTCGCGGACCATGATGCGCCGGTTGCTCGCGCCGAAGGAGACGGCCGCCTGCGCGAATTCGCGCGTCTTCAGCGAGCGGATCTGCGCCTCGACCACGCGGGCGACCTCCATCCACGAGGTCATCGCGATCAAAAGGATGATCGACGGCACCGAGGGCGAGATCAGCGCCGAGATCGCCAGCAGCAGGAAGATCGAGGGGAAGCACAGCATCGCGTCGACGAAACGCATCAGCGCCGCACCGAGCGCCCCCTCGTAGAAGCCGGCGACCATGCCGACGACGATGCCGATCGCCATCGCGATCGCCATGGCCGAGAAGCCGACCGCCAGCGAGATCCGCCCGGCCATCAGGAGGCGCGCGAGGATGTCGCGGCCGAGCGGGTCGGTGCCGAGCACATGCGGGCCGGAGAACGGCGGCGCGAAGCGGTTGCGGATATCGATGAAGGTGTCGGTGTAGGGCAACAGCCACGGGCCGACGATGCAGGCGAGCGTCAGAAAGACGATCGTCGCCGCGCCGAAGACCGCGAGCCTGTGGCGCCGGAAACGGCGCAGGCCCGGGCTGTTCCAGAAGCCGGGCGCCGGCGGCAGCGCCGGCTCGACCGTGCTGGTGAAGGGCACGCCGCTCATCGCCCGCTCCTCGAAATGCGCGGATCGGCGACGCCGTAGAGCAGGTCGGCGAGCAGCGATCCCAGCAGCACGAGCACGGCCGTGAACATCAGGATGCCCATGACCACGGGGTAGTCGCGATAGCTGATCGAATCGAGGAAGAGCCGGCCCATGCCCGGCCAGGTGAAGACCGTCTCGGTCACCAGCGCGCCGGAGAGCAAAGTCGGCACATGCAGGCCGGTGATGGTGATCATCGGCAAGAGCGCGTTGCGCAGGGCGTGGCGCATCAGGATCTGCCGCTCGGGCACGCCTTTGGCCCGGGCGGTGCGGATATAGTCCTGGTTGACTACCTCCAGCATGGACGAGCGCATGTAGCGGCTCCAGACCGCGGTCGAGACCAGCGCCAGAACGATGCAGGGGCCGATCAGGTGGTGCACCTGGTTCAGGAAGGAGCCGTCGCCCATGGTGTAGCGGTTGCCGGCGGGCAGCCAGCCGAGCCCGACCGAGAAGACATAGATGATGACGAGGCCGAACCAGAAGGTCGGGATCGAGAGCGCGATCATCGCGCCGATCGTGGCGAGCGAGTCGAACAGCGAATAGCGCCGGATCGCGCCGAGGATACCGACCCAGGCGCCGATCACCATGGCGAGCAGCGTCGAGGTCAGCATCAGCTCCAGCGTCGCGCCGAGATGGGAGGCGATGATGTGCAGCACCGGCTGCTGGTCGCGATAGGACACGCCCCAGTCGCCTGAGAGCATGCGCCAGAGCCATTCGACGTACTGCACCGGCAGCGGGCGGTTGAGGCCGAGCTGCTCGGCGATGCGGTCGAGATCGGCCTGGGTCATGTCGCCGCCGGCGGCGAACTGCGACATCGGTCCGCCCGGCGCCAAATGCAGGATGGCGAAGCCGATCACCGAGACAATCAGCAGCAGGAGCAGCGACTGCCCGAGCCGGCGCAGGAGAAAGGCAATCATGGCGCCCTCCTCCCGGCCGGCGCCGGCGTCATGCCGGCGCGGTTCAGATCGCGCACCACGTCACTTGGCCCAGTACCACTGGCCCATGTTCCAGGTGTTCTGCCTGGCGTTGATGTTGGGCTGGTAGCCGATCAGCCCCTCCTTGTAGCCCTCGACCGGCGCGTACTGGTAGATCGGCAGGATCGGCAGCTCCTCGCGCACCAGCACCTGCAGCTTCTGGTAGATCTCCTTGCGCTTCGCCATGTCGAAGGTTTCCTGGCCCTGCTTCATCAGCGCGTCGGCCTCGGCGTTCTGCCACTGCATCTGGTTGGCGCCGTTGCCGCTCTTGGCCGGGATCGCATCCGAGCCGAAGCGATGCGCCGGATCGGGATCGATCACCGTGCGGAAGGCGGTACCGACCAGCAGCGACTGGAACTTCGAGCGGGTGTAGAACTCGCCCCAGATCACGGCGGCAGGCATGTTGTTGATCGCCATCTTGATGCCGATCTGCTGCCAGTCCTGCTGCATCAGCTGCTGGCACTGCTCGCGCAGCGCCGCGCCCGTCGTGGTCGAGACCGCGAACTCGAGCGGCACGCCGTTCTTCATGCGCACGCCCGAGCCGGAGCGCTTCCAGCCGGCATCGTCGAGGATCTTGCCGGCGAGTGCGGGATCGTAGACCTGCTTCGGCAGGTTCGGGTCATAGGCCCAGGATTCCTGCGGCATGAAGGATTCGGTCGGGATGTGCAAGCCGTAGAAGACGATGTCGATGATCGCCTGCTTGTTGATCGAGGCGTAGAGCGCCTTGCGCACGGCCTTGTCCGACAGGGCCGGATGCTCGAGGTTCGGCATCAGCACCTCGAGCGAGGCGCTCGGGATTTTCACCACCTTGCGGCCCGGCAGCTTGATCGCCTCAGCGTAGAAATTGGCGGGGATGCCGGTGCCGATGATCAGGTCGACCTGGCCAGTGCGGAACTGGGCATAGAGTGCGGTCTGGTCCGGCACGTATTTCAGCACCGCCTTCTCCAGATACGGCCCCTTGCCGTGGTATTTCTCGTTGGCGACGAGCTGGATGTTGTCGCCCGGCGTGCGCGTGCCCCATTTGAACGGGCCGGTGCCGACCGGCGCGCCGTTGAACGGCGCCGTGTTCGGATCGGCCGCCTTCTCCAGCAGATGCTTGGGCACGATGAAGGTATTGGAGAGCAGCGCGAGATAGGGCGCATAGGCCTTCTCCATGCGCCAGGAAATCTCCAGCGGGCCGGTGACCTTGATGTCCTTGACCAGCGAATGGCCGACACGGGTACGCGCCTTGAAGCCCGGCGCGTTGATCAGTTCGAGCGTGTACTTGACGTCCTCGGCGGTGAACGGCGCTCCGTCATGCCAGGTGATGCCCTCGCGCAGCTTGACCTTCCAGGCGAGGCCGCCCTCAGAAATGCCGCCATTGGCCTCGCTCGGTACTTCCGCGGCGAGGTCGGGGACCAGCGAACCATCGGGCTGGGCCAGCCACATCGTGTTGAAGACCTGCATCCAGACGGTCTCGTCGACCTCGATGCCGGGCATCAGCGGATTGAAGGCGGTCGGCTCCTGCGACAAGCCGACCACGACCTGGCCGCTAGGCTTGGCGGGCGGCGGCGGGGGCGCCTTGCCCTGGGCGCGGGCGCCGAGGCCGGAGGCGGCGAGCAGACCGCCGGCGCCGAGCGCCAGGACCTCGCGGCGATGCAGGGCAGGCAGAGCAAGGCCGGACGCCTTGATGGACGGCTTGGTCATCGTTGATCCCCTCATTGTCGACGGCCTTGTGCGGCCGCTGCACGGTCGCCGCCTTTTGCCTGGCAGTTCGCCGCATGGGCCGCCCGCTGTCGGCCCACCCCATGATAGGCAGCAGGCGACCGGCGATGGTCACCGTCCTGTGCCGGGGCAACCAAAACAATCTGCCGAATCGCACCCTTCCTTTGGCATAGGGTTCCAGACGGTTCAGGCTTGAATATCGGCCTCCCGCTCTCGGTCCACGCCGCCGGCACGACCGCTCTCCGCCAAGGACCACGCCGCATGTCGCCACCGGTCAACCGCGTCCAAAGCGACGAAGCCCTGCCCGCCGCGGCCGACATCGTGGTCATCGGCGGCGGCGTCGCCGGCGTCACCGCCGCCTATCACCTGGCGAAGAAGGGCCATTCGGTCGCGCTAGTGGAGAAGGGCTATCTCGCTGGCGAGCAGTCGAGCCGGAACTGGGGCTGGTGCCGCCAGCAGAACCGCGATCTGCGCGAATTGCCGCTGGCGATGCGGGCGGTCGAGATGTGGAACGGGCTCTCCGAGGAAGTCGGCGCCGATGTCGGCTTCCGCCGCACCGGCCTGACCTATCTGACGACGCGCAAGTCGGATCTGGAGGCTTGGGAGGGCTGGGGCGACAAGGCCCGCCAGTACCAGATGCAGACGCGCATGCTGAGCCCCCGGGAAGCCCGCGATCTGGCGCCGCACGCCAAAGGCGAATGGATCGGCGGCGTGCATTCGCCGACAGACGGCCGCGCCGAGCCGGCCATGGCCGTGCCCGCCATCGCGCAGGCGGCCCGCCGCCTCGGCGTCACCATCCATCAGGATTGCGCCGCGCGCGGCCTCGAGACCGCGGCCGGCCGCGTCTCCGGCGTCGTCACCGAGAAGGGCACGATCAGGACCTCGACAGTGCTGCTCTCCGGCGGCGTCTGGACGGCGATGTTCGCCCGCCACCACGGCATCCGCATGCCGCTCGCCGGCATCAAGTCGACCTCGTTCTTCACCGGGCCGGCCCCCGAGATCACCGTCGGCGGGATCTCGACGCCCGATCTCACCATCCGCCGCCGGGTCGATGGCGGCTTCACCGTCGGCATCAGCGGGCGCGGCCTGCTCGAGCTCTCGCCGCACGGCATGCTCAACGCCAAGCCGTTCTGGCGCACCTTCAAGAAGCGCCACAACCTGCTGACGATCCGGGCCGGCAAGTCGTTCTTCTTCGGCCCGGAAGCGCTGATGCGCTGGAGCAACGATACGGTCTCGCCCTTCGAGAAGATGCGGACCTACGATCCGCCGCCGCAGGAGGAGCTGATCAGCTTCGCCAAGAAGCGGCTCGGCGAGATCTTCCCGCAGCTCGCCACTGTCGAGATCAAGCACAAATATGGCGGGCTGATCGACTTCACGCCGGACTGGGTGCCGGTCATCTCGGCGGTCGATCCGCTGCCGGGCCTGCATGTCTCCGCCGGTTTCAGCGGCCATGGCTTCGGCATCGGCCCGGCGGCGGGGCGGCTCGCGGCCGACATCGTCGCCGGCGATGCCCCGATCGTCGATCCCACCCCCTATCGCTACAGCCGCCTCGTCGACGGGACTGACCTCGGCGAGCCCGGCCTGATGTGACGCAAGCCTTCTCCTAACCGCATCGTCCCGCCGCATCGGGACATCCCTGGCCGTGCCGCTTCGTGGCATGGCCGCCTCCGGAGCCCTCCATGCCACTGACCATCGAACGCATCGCCAGCAGCCCGGCACTGCCCGCGGCAGCCGATGTCGTCGTCATCGGCGGCGGCATCGTCGGCGCGGCGGCCGCCTATTATCTGGCGCGGCGCGGCCGCTCGGTGGCGCTGGTCGAGAAGGGCGTGGTCGGCGGCGAACAGTCGAGCCGCAACTGGGGCTGGTGCCGCAAGCAGAACCGCGACGCCCGCGAACTGCCGCTGGCGATCCGCGCCATGGAGCTCTGGGAGAAGCTGAGCGAAGAGTTCGGCCGCGACAGCGGTTTCCGTCGCTGTGGCCTCGTCTACGCCACCAACGACGCCGCGCAATTGGCGCAATGGGAGCGCTGGCGCGAGACGGCAAAAGCCTTCGGCGTCGAGACCATGATGCTCACCGGAGCAGAGACCGCGGCGATGACCGCCGCCAGCGGCCGCAGCTGGCTCGGCGGGTTGCACTCCGTCACCGACGGCAAGGCCGAGCCTGCTCTGGCCGCCCCGCTCATGGCCGACGGTGCCCGCCGCGCCGGGGCCAGCGTGCACCAGAGCTGCGCCGCACGCGGGCTCGACGTCACCAACGGCGCCGTCACCGGCGTCGTCACCGAGAAGGGCACGATCCGGACCAATGCAGTCGTGCTCGCTGGCGGCGCCTGGGCTTCGGCCTTCTGCCGCCGCCACGGCATCGCCTTCCCGCAGGCGAGCATCCGCGCGACCAGCCTGCGCACCGAACCGGCGCCTCACTTCCTCGACGCCTTCTACACCCCGGAGATCGCGCTGACCCGCCGCCTCGACGGCAGTTACACGGTCGCGATCAGCGGCAAGGGCACACTCGAGATCACGCCACAGGGGCTGCGCTATGCCCGCGAGTTCCTGCCGATGTTCGTCAAGCGGCTGAAGGCGGTCGAGCTCGGCATCGGCTCTTCCTTCTTCAAGGGCCCGGAAGCCTTCGGCAGCTGGAAGCTCGACGAGGTCTCGCCCTTCGAGACGATCCGCGTGCTCGACCCCGCGCCGAGCCGGCGCGCGATGGCAACCTTGCTGGAGCGCGCTCATGCGATGTTCCCGGCTCTCAAGAACGTCGCCGTGCGCGAAAGCTGGGGCGCCTATATCGATTCCACGCCCGACGCCGTGCCGGTGATCTCGCCGGTCGCAGGCCTCTCCGGCTTCGTGCTGGCGGCCGGGTTCAGCGGCCACGGCTTCGGCCTCGGCCCCGCCGCCGGTCATCTCGCCGCCGATCTCGCCACCGGCGATACGCCGATCGTCGATCCGCGCCCGTTCAGGCATTCGCGCCTCGTCGACGGCTCCCGCGGCGCGATCGGCGAGTTCTAACGGCTCAGCAGAGCCGGTCGGCGACGCGTGAGATCATCGCCATCGCCCCGGCCAGCTCGGCATCGGTGATGTACTCTTCCGGCTTGTGGGCGCGGTCGACATCGCCCGGCCCGCAGACGATCGCGGCGATGCCGGCGCGCTGGAAACGGCCGGCCTCGGTGCCGTAGCTGACGGCGGCCTGGCGCCCCTGGCCAGAGGCCGCCTCGGTGAAGGCAACCAGCGGATCGCTCTCGTCGAGCGCGAGCGGCGGGTAGTCGCTCATGGTCTCGAAGCTGAACGCGACCTTGTGCCCGGTCGCGGCGGCCTCGCGCGCGATCCGCTCAGCAACCTCGGGCAGGAAGCCGAGTAGCGCAGCGGGCTCCTGCCCGGCGATGGCGCGGGCCTCGACCTCGAAGACGCACTGCGCCGGCACGATATTGATGCCGGTGCCGCCCTTGATCACGCCGACCTGGATCGTCGAATAGGGCGGCGCAAAAGTTTCGGCAAAAGGCCCCTGCGCGGCATGTCGCAGTGCCTCCTCATGGATCGCGGCAATGAGGCCGGCGGCGTAGTGGATCGCGTTGTCGCCGAGATCGGTGCGCGAGGAATGCCCGGCCTTGCCGTGGACGGTGACGCGCTGGGCGATCTTGCCCTTATGGGCCAGCACCGGCCGCAAGCCACTCGGCTCGCCGACGATGCAGCCGAGCACGGGCGGGCACAGCTCCGGCAGGCGCGCGATCAGATGGCGCACGCCGACGCAGCCGACCTCCTCGTCATAGGACAGCGCGATGTGCACCGGCCGCGCCAGCTTCCTGGCGACAAGGGCGGGAACGCTCGCCAGCACGCAAGCGGCGAAGCCCTTCATGTCGACCGCGCCGCGCCCGATCAGCCGCTCGCCGTCGCGCCGCAGCTTGAAGGGATCGCCGGCCCAGCCCTCCGGCGCCGCCGGCACCACGTCGAGATGGGCCGAGAGGATGACGCCGCCTTCGACCTTCGGCCCGATTGTGGCGAACAGGTTGGCGCGATCGCCCTCCGGCCCAGGCACGATCACGCTGTCGACGCCATGACCGGCGAGATAGGCGCGGACATGCTCGATGATCGCCCCGTTGGGCGTGCGGCAGACGGAGGGAAAGCCGACGAGATCGGCGAGAATGGTTTCGACGGTCATGAGGATTCGCTTGAGGGTTGGTTCGACCGAACTTCGGCGAGGCGGCCCGGCCTGTCCATCCTGGTCGATACCCGCAGCAATCCATGCCGAAGCATACCCCGTCATCAGCAGAATATTCGGTCATACCGATCGGATTCCGCCTCCCTGCCCGCGCTTGCGCTCTAGCCTTTTCCCAGCGGCAGACAGCCGTCGCAACGATCGAGAGCGAGACGATGAGCAGCTTCCGGCCGAAATTCATTACCTTCGACTGCTATGGCACGCTGATCTATTTCGAGATGGCTCCGGCCGCCCGGCGCGCCTATGCCGGCCGCCTTTCGCCCGAGCAGATGGACGCGTTCTGCGACGCTTTCTCGAGCTATCGCCTCGACGAAGTCCTCGGCGCCTGGAAGCCCTATCAGGACGTCGTCCGCAATGCGGTGGAGCGAACCTGCAAGCTGCTCGGCCTTCCCTATGATCCCGCAGACGCCCAGGCCATCATCGACGAGATTCCGAGCTGGGGTCCGCATCCGGACGTGCCGGCTGGCCTCGCCAAGGTCGCCAGGGAGATTCCGCTCGTCATCCTCTCCAACTCGATGACCGACCTGATCCCGCATTCGGTCGCCAAACTCGGGGCGCCCTTCCACGCGGCTTACACCGCGCAGGACGCGCAGGCCTACAAGCCCCACATGCGCGCCTTCGAATACATGTTCGACATGCTCGGCTGCGGCCCGCAGGACGTGATGCACTGCTCGTCGAGCTTCCGCTACGACCAGATGACCGCCTACGACATGAAGATCGCCCGCCGCGTCTTCGTCAATCGCGGCCATGAGCCGTCGAACCCCTATTACAGCACCCACGAGATCAAGGACATAGGCGGCCTGCCGGCGCTGGTCGGGCTCTGATCATGCCGGGTGATTTCGACCCGGCCACGATCGAGGTCACGACCGGACACTTCATTGCCGGCGAGGCGATCGGCGGCGGCGAGACGCTTCCCGTCGCTCGTCCATCCGATCTCGTCGACTATGCCGAAATCCCGATCGCCGACGCCGCCATGGTCGACCGAGCCGTCGGCAGCGCTCATGCGGCGGTCGCGGCTAGCGGCTGGGCCGTAAGGCCGCCACGCGAGCGGGCCCGCGTCCTGAGACGATGGGCGGAGCTCATCGAAGCGAATGCCGAAGAGGCCGGCCGGATCGAAGCCGTCGGATCGACGCGTCCGATCTCCCAGGCCGTGACCGGCGATGTCGCAGCCACCGCCGACGGCATCCGCTTCTTCGCCGAATGGGCCGACAAGCTCGGGGGAGAGGTCGCGGCGACACGCAGCGACAATCTCGGCCTGATCGTCTCCGAGCCCTATGGCGTCGTTGGCGCTATCGCGCCCTGGAACGTGCCGCTCAGCACCGCCTCGTGGAAGCTCGGCCCGGCGCTGGCGGCAGGCAATGCCATCGTGCTGAAGCCGTCGGAGCTGACGCCGTTTTCCGCCGTCAGGCTGGCGCAGCTCGCGATCGAGGCAGGCATGCCGGCCGGCATCTTCAATATCGTTCAGGGCACTGGCGTCACAGGCGATGCGCTGGCGCGCCATCCCGGCATCGGCAAAATCTCGTTCACCGGATCGACCCGGACCGGCGCCGCGATCATGAAGGCCGCGGCCGAGAGCGGCATCAAGCCGGTGACGCTCGAGCTCGGCGGAAAGAGCCCGCAGCTTGTCTTCGCCGATGCCGATCTGGAGAAAGCGGCAAGCTGCATCGCCGGCTCGATCCTGGCGAATTCCGGCCAGGGCTGCGTCGCGGGCTCACGGGTGATCGTGCAGCGCTCTGTGGCGGAAGCCTTGACCGATCATCTCCGGAGGAAACTCGTCGAGATCAGGCCTGGGCATACGTGGAAAGCGGCGACCGATTTCGGCCCGATCATATCCGACGCGCAGGCTCGCAGGATCGACCGCATCGTCTCCGCCAGCCGCGAGCAGGGTGGCGAAATTTTGCTCGGCGGCGGCCTGATGGCGGGCTATGGCGGCGCCTACTACCAGCCGACGATCATCGCGAATGTGACGGCCGACAATGCGGCGGTGCGCGAGGAGATATTCGGGCCCGTCCTCACCATCCAGACCTTCACCGACGAAGACGAAGGCTTCGCGCTCGCCGATCATCCCGAATACGGCCTCGCAGCCGGCGTCTACACCCGCGACCTCGGCCGCGGCCTGCGCGCCGTGCGCCGGCTGCAGGCCGGCACCGTCTGGGTCAACCGCTACAGCCGCACGCTCGACTTCATCCTGCCGACCGGCGGCTACAAGAGCTCCGGCATCGGCAAGGATCTCGGACGGCAGGCGGTGGAGCAGAACCTGCGGCACAAGACGGTGCTGATCGACATCGCGAGCTGAGGCGCGCCTTCAGCCATAACAGGCCCGCCTCAAGCCGAGGCCTGGATGAAGCGCGTCGATCGCTTCGATCTCGCCCTTCAGCTCCGCCCCGATCCAGTCCCGGATCGCGCCGACGACCGGGCTCGGCGGGCGGTTGCGCGGCGTCAGCAGCACGCAATTGCGCTCGCCGCGCGTCAGCCGGTCGCTGGCCGGCACCAGCGCGCCCGACCTCAGCGCATGCGAGACGACTGTGATCCAGCCGAAGGCGACGCCCTGGCCGAGCAGCGCTGCCTGCACCACCACGGCATAGTCCGAAAAGCTCAGCGTCTTGACCGGCCCGGGCCGGCCGGTGGCGAAAGGCGGATAGCGCTCGGCCCAGTCGAGCGCGGAATCGGTCAGGTTGATGATCGTGTTGCCTTCGCCCGTCGCCTCGGCTTCAGGCTCGGCTTGCCGGTAGCCGGGGCTGCAGATCGGCAGCATCACCTCGCGCACCACCATCGCCTCGGCCGGCACAGCCTCGTCGCCATCGAGGAAGCGCATGCCGAGATCGACATTGTCGACCGGCCCGCGCAGCGAGCCGGCGATCATCTGGAAGCGCAGGTCGACCGAAGGGAATTGGCGCTGGAACTGGTCCATGCGCGGCATCAGCCAATGCGTGGTGAAGGCGGAGGAGACCGAGATCGTCACCGTCTCCTTGCCGCCGCGCAGCTGCTCGACCTCGCGCAGGCCCGCCTCGATGCTGCGGAAGCCATCGGCGACGCGGCGATAGAGCACCTCGCCTTCCGGCGTCAGGACCGCGCCCTTCCCGCCGCGCTCGAACAGGCGCAGGCCGAGATGGCCCTCGAAGCGCGACAGCATGCGGCTGACCGCCGGCTGGGTGACGTTCAGCTCCTCGGCCGCGCGGGTGAAGCTGCCGCTGCGCGCCGCCGCCTCGAAGACGAAGAGCGCATTGCTCGACGAGACCATGCGGCGCAACTCAGACATTACATCAGGTTATGCTTCGCCTGATTATTTGGCAATTGCGACAGAGGGCCGAAATCCCGTTTCATGATCCCATCGAATGCAGCGTGCGGTGACGGCCCGGCAGAGGCCCGCACCGCCTCACGGCACCAGCGCCGGTGCGGATCGCCATAAGACCACCTTATGGCCCGTCCCGAAAACGGTCTTTGCCTGCGCAGTGCCGCGATGTCGCTGTATCCGGACGGGAGAGTGCCATGGCCAGCATAGGCGGCGAACGCGTCGAGATCAGATCCGCGAGCAAGCATTACGGCTCGGTCCGCGCCCTCGACGACGTCTCGCTCGACATCGCCCCGCAGGAATTCGTCTCGCTGCTCGGCCCCTCCGGCTCGGGCAAGACCACGTTGCTCGGCATTCTCGGCGGCTTCATCCAGCCCTCCGGCGGCTCGGTCCATCTCGGCGGCCGCGACGTTACCTATACCCCGCCGCACAAGCGCGACATCGGCATCGTCTTCCAGAACTACGCGCTGTTCCCGCATATGAGCGTCGGCGAGAACGTCGCCTTCCCCCTGCGGGCTCGGCGCCTGCCGAAATCGACCTATGCCGAGAAGGTCCGCGGTGCGCTCGCCATGGTCGACCTCGCCGGCTACGAGGAGCGCGGCATCGGCCAGCTCTCCGGCGGCCAGCGCCAGCGCGTCGCGCTCGCCCGCGCCATGATCTTCGAGCCGCGCCTGATCCTGATGGATGAGCCGCTTTCGGCGCTCGACAAGCAGCTGCGCGAGAACATGCAGATCGAACTGCGCCAGCTGCACAAGCGGCTGGGCGCGACGATCATCTACGTCACCCACGACCAGCGCGAGGCGCTGACGATGAGTGACCGCGTCGCCATCCTGAAGGACGGCAAGCTGGTCCAGATCGACAGGCCCGAGCGCCTGCACGACCATCCTGCTAACGCCTTCGTCGCCAGCTTCATCGGCGAGGCGACGCTGCTGCCGGTCCAGCGCGCCGGCTCCGACAGCGTCTCACTCGCCGGCACCGTGCTGAAGAGTGCCCGCCCGATCGCGCCGAATGGCGAGCTCGTGCTCGCGATCCAGACCGAGAAGCTGCTGGTCGAGGATGGCTCCGGCAGCCCCGAGCGCAACCGGCTCGAAGCCCGGGTCACCGATATCGTCTTCCAGGGCGAGAGCCTGCGCGTCTTCCTCGCGCTCGACGACGGCACAGCGCTCAGCCTGCGCCAGCCCAGCCATTACGAGGCCGCCCGCCGCATTCCCCCGGTCGGTGAGCGCCTCGCCGTCAGCCTCCACCCGCAGGACACGATCATCGTGCCGAAAACCGGCGCCTGATCCCCATCCCCCAGCAGAGACGCAAGACCATGGCCCTCAGCGATTTCAAGGTTCTCACATTCGACGTCGTCGGCACGCTGATCGACTTCGAGGCCGGCGTCCTCGGCGCGGTGCGGCGCCTTGGCGGCCCGGCCGCCGCCAAGCTCAGCGACGACGAGATCTTCGCGCCCTACCTCAAGGGCCGCGAGCTGCATTACGAGCGCTCCAGCGAGGTGATGAAGCTGGTCTACATCCACCTCGCCAAGGAGCTCGGCCTGCCGCACGACGATGCCACGGCCGACGCCTTCCAGCTCGCCATCCTGCGCCATCCCGCCTTCCCGGATTCGGCAGAGGCGCTGGCACGGCTGCGCAAGCACTACCGTCTGGTGGCGATGACCAATGCCGACCGGCCGAGCTTCACCTGCTACTCGCATACGCTCGGCAACCCGTTCCACGACAGCATCACCGCCGACGAGGCGATCCACCCCAAGCCCGATCCGCTCTACTTCGCCTATAATCGCGGCCGGCAGTCCGCCTTCGGCTACAAGCAGGAGGAGATCCTCCACGTCGCGCAGAGCCAGTACCACGACATCCGCGTCGCCAAGTCGCTCGGCTACGCCACCTGCTGGATCGAGCGGCGCCAGGGCCAGAAGGGTTTTGGCGGCACCCCGGCGGTGCCCGAGATCACCAAGCCCGACTATCATTTCCCGACGCTGAAGGCGCTCGCCGACGCGGTCGAGGCCGAAAGGGCCTGACGCACATGACGGCCGCGCCGACATCCTGGCAGGCCCTCGACGCGGCGCCCTCGCTCTGGCGGGCGACGGCGTCGCCGCTGGCTACCTTGCCGCCGCTCGCCGGCGATGCGCAGGCGGATGTCGTGATCATCGGCGCCGGCTATACCGGGCTTTCGGCCGCCCATCATCTCGCCGCCAGCGGCCTTGCGCCTGTCGTGCTCGAAGCGAACGAGCCGGGCTGGGGCGCAAGCGGGCGCAATGGCGGCGTCATCACCGCGAAGTTCCGCCTGTCGTTTCCGGCCATCGCCGCCGGCCATGGCCGGGGCATGGCGAAAAGAATGTACGATATCGCCCATGAGGCGACCGATATCGTCTCCGAGTTGGTCGACGCCCATGGCATCACGGACGCCGGCTTGACCCGGGCCGGCCAGGTCAAGGCGGCGCACAACCAGGAGACGCTGGGCTATGCGGTGAAGGAAGCGCAGTGGCTTCGCGCCGAACTGGGCGACACCACGATGACCGTACTCGATGCCGGACAGGTGCGCGAGGAAACCGGCTCAGCCGGCTTCGTCGGCGGCGTGCTCAATGCCGGTTCGGGCGGCATCCACCCGCTCAACTATCTGCGCGGCCTCGCCCGCGGCGCGAGCGCGCAAGGCATTCCCGTCCATAGCCATACTCCGGCGGTCAGCCTCAGGCGCGAAGCGGACGGCGTGCTGGTCGAGACGCCGCGCGGCACGGTGCGGGCGAAGCAGGCGATCATCGCCACCAACAGCTATTCCGACCTCACACCCGCCACGCGGGACTACCAGCGCACGCTGATCCCGTTCCGCAGCGCGATCATCGCGACCGAAAAGCTCTCGCCGAACCTTGCCGCCAGCGTGATGCCGACGGGCCGGACCTATACCGAGACCAAGCGGATGATGCGCTGGTTCCGCATGGTCGACGACCGCATCGTCTTCGGCGGCCGCGGCGCGTTCGGCAAGACCGATTCCGCAGCGGCCTTCGCCGCGCTGCACAAGGCGATGATCGGCATCTTCCCTGATGTCGCCGACGTGCCGCTGGCTTATTCTTGGTCCGGCCTCGTCGCGATGACGCTCGATTCCGTGCCGCATGTCGGCCGCGTCGACGACCGGGTCATGGTCGCCATGGGCTACAATGGCGCGGGTGTCGCCATGTCCAGCCTGATGGGACGCTACCTCGCTGCCTTCGCGCGCGGCGAACGCCCCGATGTCGGGCTGCTGGACGTCGGCCGCATGCGGCCCGTGCCCTTCTACGCGCTTCGAGAACCGGCGGTCCGTGCGGTCGCCGGCTGGTACCAGTTTCTGGATGCGATCGGACGGTAGGCCTCGAAGCTCCGATCCAAAACAACAGGGGAACAGGACATGGCCAAGAGCTTGAACTTCCGGACCGCCTGCGCCGTCGCAGGCTTGTCGCTCGCAGCGCTCGGCTCCGCCAGCGCGGCCGAACAGATCATGTTCGTCTCGCAGGGCGGCGCCTATCAGAAGGCGCAGACCATCGCGATCCTCGATCCGAGCGCCAAGAAGCTCGGCATCACCATCAACCAGGACAGCGTGCCCGATGCCTGGCCGATCATGCGCTCGCAGGTCGCGACGGGTAAGCCGACCTGGGACGTCGTCGACGTCGCCACCAATTTCTGCCTGCGGGGCGGCGAGCAGGGCATCGTCGAGAAGCTCGATTTCAGCAAGATCCCGAACGCCGCGGCGATGCCGGCCGAGTACCGCAGCGACTACTCGGTCGCCTATGAGTTCTATTCCAGCGTGCTCGGCTACAGCCTGAAGAAGTTCCCGGACGCTGCCTCCGCGCCCAAGAGCTGGGCCGATTTCTGGGACGTGAAGAAGTTCCCGGGCCGTCGCTCGCTGCGCAACCACCCGCTCGCGACGCTGGAAGCGGCGCTGATGGCCGACGGCGTCGCCGCGGACAAGCTCTACCCGCTCGACGTCGACCGCGCCTTCAAGAAGCTGGAGGAGATCAAGCCGAACATCACGGTGTGGTGGACCTCCGGCGCCCAGTCGGCGCAGCTGCTCAACGATGGCGAGGTGGACATGGTGATGGCCTGGAACGGCCGCATCAGCGCGCTGACCAAGGAAGGCGCCAAGGTCGCCTACACCTACAACCAGGGCATCCTGCAGAGCACCTCGCTCTGCGTGCTGAAGGGCGCGCCCAACCTGCCGACCGCGATCAAGTTCCTGAACGAGGCAGTCGATCCGGTGCACCAGGCCAACCTGCCGCTGCATATCGACTACGGCCCGGCCAATCCGAAGGCCTACGACACCAAGGTGATCTCCGAGGCGCGGGTCAAGGAACTGCCGAGCGCGCCCGAGAATGCCAAGGTGCAGGCGCTGATGTCCTATGCCTGGTGGACCTCGCCGGCCGGCGAAGCCGCCGAGAAGCGCTGGCTGCAGTTCATGCAGAAGTGAGCACGGCGCAACCTCCGTCATTCCGGGGCGCCGCAGAGCGATGAGCCCGGAATCCATAAACGATGCCGGTTCCGGATCGGGAGCCCACCTCCCCTCTCCCGATCCAACGCATCGGCTCTGGATCCGGCGCTCGATCCTTCGGATCGCCCCGGAATGACACCGACCTCGTGAGAGCAGGAGCACACGGCTCGTGAGCGCGATCGACCCATCCCTCACCCATCAGCGCCGCGAGCAGGCGCTGATGACGCTGCTCGCGGCCCCGGCCGTGCTGGTGATCGTCGCGCTGGTGGTGATCCCGGTCGGCTGGCTCGCGGCCCAGTCGATCTACGACAACGGCTTCACGCTGGAGCACTACCGCCGCATCTTCACCGAAGAAGTCTACTGGCGCAGCTTTGCGCTGACCTTCCGTATCGCGCTGATGGTGACGCTGCTCACTCTGCTGCTCGGCTACCCGGTCGCCTATGCCGCCGCCCACGCCAAGCGGCCGTGGAACGTGCTGATCCTCGCCTGCGTGATGTTGCCGTTCTGGACCAGCGTTCTGGTGCGCGCCTATGCCTGGCTTGTGCTGCTGCAGCGCACCGGCGTCGCCAACCAGCTGCTCGAACGCTTCGGCCTGATCAGCGAACCGCTGGCGATGGTCCATAACGAGCTCGGCACAGTGATCGCGACCGTACACATCCTGCTGCCCTTCATGGTCCTGCCGCTCTATTCGACCATGCAGAAGATCCCGCGCGAGCTGATGCTCGCCGGCGCCAGCCTCGGCGGCGGTCCGCTCTACAGCTTCCTGCGTATCTTCCTGCCGCTGTCGCTGCCGGGCGTCGTCGCCGGGCTCACCCTCGTCTTCGTGCTGACGCTCGGCTTCTACATCACGCCCGAGCTGCTCGGCGGTGGGCGCACCGTGATGATCTCGATGGTGGTGAGCCGCAATGTCGAGCTCTACGCGCAATGGGGGGCAGCGAGCGCCGTCGGCGTCGTGCTGCTCGCCTGCGTGCTCGCGATCTTCGCCGCGGTCGGCCGCATCATCCCGCTCGACAAGATGCTGGGGCAGAAATGAAGACCTCGCTGCTGCCCCGCCTCGCCTTCGGCCTCGTCGTCGGGCTCGTCCTGATCTACCTGATGCTGCCGGTGCTGATCATCGTGCCGATGTCGTTCTCGAGCACGCGCTTCCTGACCTTCCCGCCGCCGGCGCTCTCGCTGCGCTGGTACGCCGAATATTTCGGCAATCCCAACTGGATGCAGGGCACGCGCATGAGCCTGATGCTCGGCGTGCTCACCGTGCTGATCGCGACGCCGCTCGGCACCGCCGCCGCCTATGCCATCAGCAATGCCCAGAACCGGCTGATGCGCTCGCTGCACATGGTGCTGATGCTGCCGCTGATCGTGCCGATCATCATCGTCGCGATCGGCATCTTCTTCGTCTACGCCAAGCTCGGCCTGATCCAGACGCTGACCGGGCTGGTGCTGGCCAATGTCATGCTCGGCCTGCCCTATGTCATCACCTCGGTCGTTGCCGGGCTGCAGAGCTTCGACAAGACGCAGGAGATGGTGGCGCGCAGCCTCGGGATGAATCGCCTCCGCGCCTTCCTCACCGTGACCCTGCCGCAGATCAAGGCCAGCGTCTTCGCCGGCGCGGTCTTCGCCTTCATCTCGGCGATCGACGAGACGATCATCGCGCTCTTCGTCTCGGGGGGGCAGTACCAGACCCTGACCAAGCGCATGTTCACGGCGCTGCGCGACGAGATCGACCCGACCATCGCCTCGATCTCGACCCTGCTGACGGCGGCTTCGTTCCTGCTCGTCCTGCTCGCCATGAGCGGACAGAAGAAGGAGGCCTAAAACCCACAGCCCTCATCCTGAGGAGCCGTGCAGCGGCGTCTCGAAGGATGCTTCAGTGCACGCTGGAGCATCCTTCGAGACGCGATCTGCGATCGCTCCTCAGGATGAGGGCTGTGAAAAAAGTACGGCCAGTTCCGTTTTAGTCCGTGAGCACCGGCAGCGCACACGACCGCCGGAGTAGCGTTCCCGAGCGCTCTCAGTGGCGCCAGTCCTGGTAGCGATAATACATCCCGACGAAAGGCAGGAACCAGGGTGGGCCGAAATGGCCGGGCACCGCCGGCCAATCGAGCCCGGCGAAGGGATTCGCCTTCGTGTCGCCGCCCATCACCTTGGCCATCGCCTGGCCCGTGTGGACCGACATCTGGGCGCCATGGCCGCTATAGCCGAGCGCATAGAAGACGCCGTCACGCTCGCCGGCACGCGGCAGCCGGTCGGCGGTCATGTCGACCAGCCCGCCCCAACAATAGTCGATGCGCGTATCCGCGAGCTCCGGGAACAGCTCCAGCATGCGCGCCTTCAGGATCGCACCGCTCTTGGCGTCCGAGGCCGGGTTCGACAGGGCAAAACGCGCCCGTCCGCCGAAGATCAGCCGGTTGTCCGGGGTCAGCCGGAAATAGTTGCCGATGTTCTTCGTGGTCGTCGCGGTTCGCCGCGTCGGCATGATCGCCGCCGTGCGCTCTGGCGAAAGCGGCTCGGTGGCGATGATGAAGCTGCCGACCGGCACGATGCGTCGCCGGAGCCAGGAGAAAGGCCCTTGCCGTGAAACCCCCGTCGCAAGCAGCACCTGCCCGGCTTCCAGCGTGCCACGGCTGGTGACGACGCGGTGAGCCTGGCCATTCAGCCGCTGGAGCCCGGTCACCGCCGCGTTCTCGTGGATCGCCGCGCCGTTTCGCGCCGCCGCCTCGGCGAGGCCGACACCGAACCGGCCCATATGCATATGGGCGCTGCGCGGATAGACCAGCCCGCCGAAGAAGCCGTCCGAACCGATCTCGCGGCGCATGTCCCGCGGCGGCACCACGACCAAGTTCGGCTCGACCGTTCGCTGCAACAGGGCCGCGCTCTTCTCCAGCTTGGCGAAATGCTCCGGCTTGGCGGCGAGCTTGATCTTGCCAGTGCGGATGAAATCGCAGTCGATCGCCTCGCGCGCGACCAGCGCCTCGACGGTATCCACGGCATTGTCGAAGGCGCGGTAGAGCGCGACCGCCCTCTCCTCGCCGAGGGTCGCGGCAAGCCCGCCGAGATCATGCGCCAGGCCGTTGTTGCAATGCCCGCCATTGCGGCCGGAGGCCTGGCCGACAACGCGATCGGCCTCCAGTACGGCGACGCTCGCGCCCGCCTTCGCCAAAGCAAGCGCGGCAGAGAGACCGGTGAAGCCGCCGCCGACCACGGCGACATCGACCTTGCCGGCAATCGGAGCCGCCGAGCCGGCGGTGAATCTCGGCGCCGTCGCGAGCCAGTAGGGTTCGAGCTTCATGGGGTTATGGTCTCAGTGTTCCGGACAAGGCAGCCCGTGCCGCCCTCGGCCGGGCGAGCCGGCTCCGACCGCCGAGAATACCGCCTCGCCGAACAGGTTCTTGGACAATTTTGCAGTTCTCCGCAGCCCAGGGCCTGCCTATAGTCGGCCCGTATTCAAGCAACGAGGCCTATCGCAGTGGCTTACAATACGGCTCGGCGCCGGCTCGACTACGAGCTGACCATCCGGCCGATGACAGAAGCGGACATCTCCCAGGCGCACCAGCTCTCCGTCGGCGTCAGCTGGCCGCATCGGCCGGAGGACTGGCGCTTCGTGCTGGAGGTCGGGCACGGCTTCGTCGCCTGCGATGCGATCGACCGGGCGCTCGCATCGGCGATGTGGTGGCCCTACGGGCCACATTTCGCGACGATAGGCATGGTCATCACCTCGCCGCGCCTGCAGATGCAGGGCGCCGGCCGGCGCCTGATGGACACGATCTTCGAAGAGGCGGGCGAGCGCGACCTCAGGCTCAACGCGACGCGGGCCGGCTACCGGCTCTACCGCTCGCTCGATTTCCAGCCGATCGGCCGGATCTTCCAGCATCAGGGCCGCGCCCAGGCGCCGGCCGGCGCTGCGCCCGACGAATTCGCCGTCCGGCCCATGACCGCCGCGGATGGTGAAGCGATCGCGCAGCTAGACGCCGACGCTTATGGCGCCGACCGCTCGCGCGTCATCGCCGCCTTGATGAAGCTCGCGACCGGGACCGTGATCGAGCGCGACGGCAGGGTCGCGGGCTTCGCGCTCTGCCGTCGCTTCGGCCGCGGCCATGTCGTCGGCCCGATCGTCGCCGAGAGCGACGAGGCGGCGATCGCACTCCTGCGCCCGCATGTGATCGCGCATGACGGGCAGTTCCTGCGCGTCGACACCGCCCAGGAACAGGGCAGGTTCGGCGGCTTCCTCGAAGAATGCGGCATGACCGTCTACGACACCGTGACCACGATGGTCCGGGGCCATAATCACGGGCCGCGCGGCGAGGCGCGGACCTTCGGGCTCGTCACCCAGGCGCTTGGCTGAAATCGGTCAGATGTCGAACAGCGTCGGCAGTGGATAGCCGGGCTTCTGGATCGGCGACTTGATCACGATGTAGCTGAAGTATTTGGAGATGCCGATATTGCGATCGAGCAGCGTCTCGATCAGCGACTGGTAATGCGTCAGCCCGCGCGTGACGAATTTGACGAGGTAGTCGTAGCCGCCGCTGACGAGATGGCATTCCACGACTTCGTCGACGCGCCGAAGCGCCGTCTCGAAGCGGATGAAGTATTCCTTGGTGTGGTCGGTCAGGGTGATCTCGGTGAAGACCGTGATCGTCTCGCCGAGCTTCTGCAGATTGATGGTCGCGCCATAGCCGGAAATGAAGCCGGCCTGCTCCAGCCGCTTGACCCGCAGCAGGCAGGGGCTGGGCGACAGGCCCACCGCATCGGCCAGGTTGACGTTCGTGATCCTGCCGTTGTTCTGCAGCTCGATCAGGATCTTCATGTCGATGCGGTCGAGCCGCACGCCCGGTGTCACGACGAAGGCCTCTTGTCCCTTGATGCCTCTTGCGGAACCGGGCCTGCGGAGCGGGCCCGAACCGGTATCAGACTAGAGCAGGATGCGAAAAAGTGGGAACCGGTTTTTCGCTATGATCCTGCTCTAACTCTTTGATGAGAGGCGGATTCAGATTTCGGATGGAACTGCTTTGCGGTTCCATCCGAAACCATCCGGCTCTCGTCGTTTGATGCGGTCCGGGCCAAGCAAGGATCACGCCGCTTTTGCGGTTTTCAACGCCCCCGCCACCTCCGGCAGTGCCAGGACGTCGTCGAGCGTCTTGCGCAGCCTGGAGACGATCAGGTCGATCTCTGCCTCACTGCAGCAGAGCGGCGGGGCAAGGCCGATGATGTCGTCGGCGAAGGCGCGGAAGATGACGCCATTGGCATAGCCGCGGGCGAAGAGATGGTCCGGCAGCTTCGCCTCGCGCGGCAGCTTCTGCTTCGTCGCCTTGTCGGCGACCAGCTCGACACCGGCGAGCAGGCCGCGCGCCCTGATCTCGCCGACGAGCGGGTGGTCGGCGAGCGTCGCCAGACGCTCCTCGAAATAAGCGCCGACGCGCTGGCCGTTGGCGAGGATGCCGCCCTCCTCGTAGAGGCGCAGCACTTCGAGCGCGACCGCGGCGCTGACCGGATGGCCGGAATAGGTGTAGCCATGGCCGACCGGCCCGCCGGCCGGGGCGTTGTCGGCGATGGCGCGATAGACCTTTTCGCCGATGGCGAGCGCGCCGAGCGGCGCATAACCCGAGGTCAGCCCCTTGGCCATGGTCATCATATCAGGCACGACGCCCTCGGCCTCGCAGGCGAACATCGGGCCGGTGCGGCCGAAGCCGGTGATGACCTCGTCGGCGACGAAGAGGATGTCGAGCTCGGCGGCCGTCTCGCGCATCGCCTTGAGCCAGCCCTTCGGCGGCACGATGACACCGCCCGAACCGATCACCGGCTCGCAGAAGAAGGCCGCGACGTTCTCGGCGCCGAGCTCCGCGACCTTGGCACGCAGCGAGGCGACGCTGGCTGCGATCACCGCCGCGTCGCCCGAGCCGGTCGGGTTGCGATAGGCATAGGGCGGGACGACGTAGTGATGCACATGCGCCGGAAAGTCGAAATTGGCATGGAAGGCCGGCAGCGCCGTGACGCCGGCGCCGGTCGAACTCGAGCCGTGATAGCCGCGCTCGAGCGAGAGGATCGCCTTCTTCGTCGGCCGGCCGGTGACGTTGTAGTAGAACTGGATCAGGCGCAGCGCGCTGTCGACCGCATCCGAACCGCCCAGCGAGAAATAGATGTGGTCGAGATCGCCGGGGGTCAGCTCGGCGAGCTTGGCGGCGAGGCGGATCGTCGGCTCGCTGCCGAAGCTGAAATAGCCGGTGGCATAGGGCAGCTCGCGCATCTGGCGGGCGGCTGCCTCGACGATGCTGTCATGGCCGTAGCCGACATTGACGCACCACAGCCCGGCGAAGCCGTCGATCAGCTCGTGGCCGTCGGCATCGGTGACGAAGGCGCCCTTGGCCGATTTCATCACGGTGACGCCGCGCTTCTCATGGCCGGCCCAGTTGGCGACCGGATGGACCCAGTGGCGGCGGTCGAGTGCTTCGAGGGAGTTGACGCTCATGGCGGAACCTCAGGCAGGACGGGAAGACGGAATGGATGAGAAGGCCGTGGGCCCCGGATAGGCGATCCGACCGGCCCGCGATGGCGGGGGTTGCACCAACTCGCGCAGATAGCGGCCGGGCGTCACGCCGTAGATGTTCTTGAAATGACGCGAGAGATGGCTCTGGTCGAAGAAGCCGGCCTCCAGCGCGGCCTGCGCGGCCGGAACGCCATCGACGAGCAGCGCCCGCGCATAGCGCACGCGCTCACGGCAGACGAAGCGATGCGGCGTCAGCCCGACCTGGCGCCGGAAGACAGTGACGAAGCGGCAGACGCTGAGGCCGGCCAGCGAGGCGAGGTCGTCAAGATAGAGAGCCTCGGTGAAATGCCGCTCGATATGGCTCAGCGCCCGCCGGATGCCGGGGCTCGCCGGCTCCGCCACTCGGGCGGCAGAACTGGAAACAGACTGGAGCATGGCCGCTTCGTCCTCCGCTGAACCCAAATAGGGTCAGCAGGGAGGCTAGGAGCGGCCGGCGCTGCTGTGCGGCGGCTTTCGCGCGCCGCTTTGGTATCCCCTGCCCTATTCGGGGGCGGGATCGGCAGATCGTGCTTCGCCCTGCCGATCAGGCTGACTTCAGCCCGCCGATATGGAAGCTCTTCAGCTCAAGATATTCCTCGATGCCGGTCGCGCCGCCCTCGCGGCCGATGCCAGACTGCTTGATGCCGCCGAAGGGCGCCACTTCCATCGAGACCGAGCCGGTGTTGAGGCCGACCATGCCGAATTCGAGCCGCTCGCCGACGCGCCAGGAGCGGTTGAGGTTCTCGGTGTAGAAATAGGCCGCCAGCCCATAGGGCGTGCCGTTGGCGATATCGATCGCCTCGTCCTCGTGCCTGAAGCGGAACAGCGGCGCGACCGGGCCGAAGGTCTCCTCATTGGCGAGGCGCATGCGCGTGGTCGCGCCGGTCAGCACCGTCGGCACCACGAAGCGGGAGCCGTCGACCTCGCCCTGAGCCGCGGCGAAGCGCGTCGCGCCGAGCGAGAGTGCATCATCGAGATGCGCGTGGACCTTCTCGACCGCCGCCGCATTGATCAATGGGCCGATGGTGACGCCGTCCTGCCGGCCGTCGCCGACCCGCATCGACGCCACGGCCTTGGCAAGGCGGTCGGCGAAGGCGTCGTGGATGCCGTCCTGCACCAGGATGCGGTTGGCGCAGACGCAGGTCTGGCCGGCATTGCGGAACTTGCTGGCAAGGGCGCCGGCGACCGCAGCGTCGAGATCGGCATCGTCGAAGACGATGAAAGGCGCATTGCCGCCGAGCTCGAGACTGAGCCGCTTCAGCGTGTCCGAGCATTGCCGCATCAGCAGCGCACCGACCCGGGTCGAGCCGGTGAAGGAGAGTTTGCGGACGATGGGATTCTGCGTCAGGGCCGCGCCAACCCCTTGGGGCAGGCCGGTGACGATGTTGATCACGCCGGGCGGGAAGCCGGCGCGCTCGGCCAATACGCCGAGCGCCAGCGCCGAATAGGGCGTCAGCTCCGAGGGCTTCACCACGATCGGGCAGCCGGCGGCGAGCGCCGGCGCGCATTTGCGGGTGATCATCGCATTGGGGAAGTTCCAGGGCGTGATCGCGGCGGAGACACCGACGGGTTCCTTCAACACGAGGATGCGCCGGTCGTTGGTCGGGGCCGGCACCGTGCTGCCATAGACGCGGCGCGCCTCCTCGGCGAACCATTTGATGAAGCCGGCGCCGTAGAGCACCTCGCCCTCGGCCTCCGCCAGCGGCTTGCCCTGCTCGGCCGTCATGATGCGGGCGAGATCCTTGCGGTGCTCCAGCAAGAGGTCGTGCCAGCGCTCCAGCAGGGCGGCCCGCTCGGCCGCCGGCCGCGCCTTCCAGGCCGGGAACGCGGCCTCGGCGGCCGCGATCGCGGCGTTGGTTTCCGTCTCGCCGCAGGCTGGAATCGTGCCGATCTCGATGCCGGTCGCAGGGTCGCGCACCGGCAGTTCCTCGCCGGAGGCGGCACCAACCCATTCGCCGCCGATCAGGGCGCGACCTACGAGAAGGCTGCGGTCTTCGAGAGCGACGATGGACATCTTAGGACCTCGTTCAGTAGCCGCGACCGCGGTCGATCAGGCCGATCAGGGGCTCGCCCGCCTCGTGGCGCCGCAGGTTGTCGAGGACGATGTCGAGCGAGGCCTCGGAGCGCGAGCGGCTGGCTATATGCGGGGTGAGCAGGACCTTGGGGTGGCTCCAGAGCGGATGCCCTTCCGGCAGCGGCTCGGGCTCGCAGACATCCAGCACGGCGCCCGCAAGATGGTCGCTGTCCAGCGCCGCCAGCAGGGCGTCCTGGTCGAGATGGCCGCCCCGGCCGGCGTTGACGATCATTGCCCCCTGCGGCAACCGGGCGAACAACTCGGCGCCGAGCAGGCCGCGCGTCGCATCGGTCAGCGGCAGCAGGCAAACCAGGATATCGGTGCGTGCGAGGAAGGCCGGCAGTTCGGCATCGCCCGCGAAGGTCTCGATCCCCTCGACCTCGTGCCGCGAGCGGCTCCAGCCGGCCACGCCGAAGCCGAATTCGGCGAGCTTCAGCGCGCAGGCCTTGCCGAGCATGCCGAGGCCGAGAACGCCAACGCGGCGCTCGCTCGTCGGCCTGATCCGCAGCGGCCTCCAGGCCTGTTCCCGCTGCGCAGCGATATAGGGCACGAGGTCGCGATGCAGGGCGAGCACCGATATGGTGACGTATTCGACCATGCTGTCGACGAGGCCGGGCTCGATCATCCGTATGATCGGCAGGCTCGCTGGGATATCGGCGAGGTTCAGCTGGTCGACGCCAGCGCCAACCGAGACCAGCAGTTCGAGATTGGGGAACTGGCCGAGCAGGTCGTCCGGCGGAATCCAAGCGGCGAGATAGCGGATCTCGGCGGGATCACCGATATCCGGCCAGATCCGGAACGGCAGCTCAGGCGCCTTGTCCGCGAGCAGCCGCGTCCATTCCTCGGCGCGGGCAGCATCGGACTTGAGCAGCAGCGTCATGGTGTCGACCTCGCGGATATCAGCCGAGCGCCTGAGTGATCAGGGCATGGAGGCGCGCCGGTCCAGGTGCGGCCGGCAGATCGCCCCGCACCATGGCCGCAACGTCTCCGGCCGGCGCAAGGCCATGCTGTTCCAGCCACCCGCCCAGCCCGGAATCGAACGGCAGATCGACCCGGATGAACTGCCCGGCCCGACCGTGCAGCCAGCAGGCGATCAGAGCACGCGCCTCCGTCTCGTCGGCAGCCACGACCGGACCGATCACATGGCCGCGACCGAAGGCGCGCAGCATGCTGAAGCCGACCGGCTGTCCCGCTCGTTCCAGCACCAGGCATTCGCCGCATTGCAGGAGCGCCGCCAGGACCGGCCCTCGCTCCAGTCCTGTCGCCTCTCGATCGAGCCGTTCGAGCATGGCGAGATCGGCCGGGCTGCCCGGACGCAAGCTTTCGTCCGCGCCAAGCTCCGGTGCGGCGACGGCGAGGACGTGGCCGTGATACTGGGTCACGCCACCACAGGGCCGGAAGCCGAGACGGACATAGAGGGGCTCGCCGGCGACGGTCGCATTGAGCATCAGCGACCGCTCGCCGGCCTGCGCTAGCAGCGCCTGCATCAGGCGCTTGCCGATCCCGGCCCCCTGCTCCTCGGGTACGACGATGATCATCCCGACTGTCGCATGGCGCTCGCCATAGGGCCACCATTGGCCGGTGGCGACGAGCCTGCCGTTCCGCTCGCCGACGATACCGTGACCGAGGCCGATCACGAACTCCCAGTCCTCACGGCGATGCGGCCAGCCGATGCGGTGCGACAGCTCCGCGCACGAAGCCGCATCGTCCATGCGGATTGCCCGCAGCGTCAGCGCTTCCGGAGCCCCGATCCCGGCCGTGCCCGTCTCGACGACGGGTGCCATCGAGCTCACGCGCCGACCTCCTGAACGACATAGACCTTGGCGACATGCTCGTCGCTGTCCCAGGCGCATGGCGTGCCCTGGGCCACGAACACGCTTTCGCCTGCCGCGATCCGGACCGGACGCCCGTCAGTTCCGGTGAGGGTGACGCTGCCGGCGAGGATATGCATCAGCTCGTTGACCGGCTGCGGGCGCAGGATGCGTCGATATGGCGTCGAATCCCAGATGCCGGCCCGCAGGCGCGCCGCCTCGTCGGTAAAGGCGTTGAAGCTCCGGCACTTCGGCACCGGCCCTTCGAGAAGATTGGCCGGGGGCGGCGACGACGGCGAGAGCGGCGCATCGGCCGGCAGCTCCGTCACGCCGGGTGCAGCCGAAGCTGCCCCGGCGCCGGCGCAGAAGATCCAGCTCGTGCCAGGTGTCGCCTCGATGCGCAGGGTCGTGCCGCGCGCGATCACAATGCTTTCGCCGGGCTGAAGCGTGCGTCGATCGCCGGCTGCGAGCGTCAGATCGAGACGCCCCGCCCGGAGAACCAGCACCTCGGTGTGCGGGAAGGCCGCGCTCTCCAGGACGCCGGAGAAGGCTACGCGCCCCACCGCCAGATCCTGTGGCCCGCTCCAGGCAATCTCTCGGGCAGCGCCGAAAGGATCGTGTTTGGAAAGCGGCCAAGTGCCGGCGGCACTGGCGTGAGTGGCGAGGACGATCGGAAAGGTCGGCATGAACGGTTCACCCAGCATGATGATGCTGAGTTAGGCCGTTTCGCAGCCGGCGGATTGGAGGAAATTCTCGGGATCGGCTGCCGGCATGGCGCAGAGGCCGCGTCGACGAGGCGTGGGCTGATTCGGTCATCGAATTTGACAGAGGGCTTGAGACGACGCTGACGCTCGTCACGAAGACCGCACCTCAACCTCGGTTGCGAGATCGTCGCGCGTCGAATGCCCGGCTCCGGTCAAGCTTTGAGGTGAAGCGTCACCAGCACGGTGATCTCGGCGCCATCCGGCAGCGTCGCGGCGACGCGGACGAAATTGCCGAAATGGGCGAGGCGCTGGAAGCTCACCGCGTCCTTCGCCGTCGGCAGGGCGAATTCCGAACCTTCGGCGCACCAGTGCATGCCGTCGGCCGAGATTTCGATCCGCGCCTTGGGCAGCGCTCCCTTCGGCTGCTTCAGCGCCCGCACGAAGACGATGGCCTCCCTCGCCCAGCCGGCCTCGTAGGGCTCGGTCGCGCTCGATCCCGTCCAGCTCTCGTTGCGGGCGACGACAGCGGTCAGGTTCTCTGGCAGCATCAGAATTCTCCCGACAGGCAGACGGAATCGAGATAGGCGAAGGCGCGCTTGTCGGTGTCGGTCTCGGCGAAGAAGGCGAGATTGAGCATGCACCAGAGGTTCTTCATCGCGGGTATGCGGATGCAGTCGAAGCCGTCCATGGAGAACACCCGATCATTCACTTGGAATCTGGTCGCCTGCATCGCGGCGAGATCGAAGTCGAAGCGCAGATAGTGCCAGTTCACCTTGGTCGGGATCTCGTTGTAGCAGAGCCGCTGCTCGCCGCCGGGCAGATCCTCCCAGTCGTCGGGGGCGAGGTGGTAATGCGTGATCGTCTTGCCGGCCGTTCCGATCGGCTTGATCGGCGTCGTCCGGCGCTTGAACTGCCATTTCTGGATGTGCTTGCCGTCCTGCGCATTGAGGAAGCGCAGATGCGGCATCACCCGATCGCCCGGGCCTGAGGTATCGCCGATCTGAAGATCGTAGAGGAAGCCGAAGGAGCGGATATCGGTCTCCGAGAGTTGCAGGTCCATCGCCTCGGGCTTGAAGGTGAAATAGGCCTCGAGCCGGATCGGCCCCGGTTTGCGGAAGGTCAGGCGCTTGATCGCGACGTTCTGCGCGCCCTTTTTCGGCCGCGTCGCGATCTTCAGCGCATAGGAGCCGTCGACGCCGCCATGCGAGCCGAAATCCCAGTTCGGCAGGGTCGAGAGCATGGCGTGGCTGTGCTGGGCATAGCCCGGCAGCATCGCGTCCAGCGTGTCCTCGTAATTGCCGACCAATTGGGTCCAGCCGCACATGCCGCGGTCGAAATCGTCGAGGCAGATGATCCGGGGCAGCGGATCGAAACGGCTGAGCTGCGGGTCGGCCTCGCGAATGGCGCGTCTGAAATCGTCGAGCTGGGTCATGGCGATTACCCCTTCACCGCGCCGGCGGTCAGGCCCGCCACGAGATGCTTCTGCATGAGGATGACGAAGGCGAGCACCGGCACGAGTTGCACGGTCGAGGCGGCGAAGAGCACGCCCCATTCGACGCCCTCGACGGCGCCGATCATCTCGGAGATCACCAGCGGCGCGGTCTTCGCCTTGGTGGTGGTGAAGATGAAGGCGAAGAGGAACTCGTTCCAGGCGTAGACGATGACGAAGACCGAGACGGCGAGCATGCCCTGCGCCGCCATCGGCAGGATCACCTTGGCGATGATCTGCATCTGCGAGGCGCCGTCCATCATCGCGGCCTCGTCGAGCTCGCGCGGGATCTGGTCGATGAAGGTGCGCATCACCACCGTACCCAACGAGACGAAGAAGGTGGCGTAGAGCACGATCAGCACGAAGTGGGTGTCGTTGAGGCCGAGCCAGTTCACCACCGGAAACAGAGGCAGCGTGATCACGATCGGCGGGATCAGCCGGATGAAGATCAGGAAGAAGGCCGAGGCCTGCAGGCCCTTCGAGGCGAAGCGCGAATAGGCGAAGCCGGCGAGCAGGGAGACGCCGACGGCGAGCACGGTCGCGCCGACGGTGACGAGGAAGCTGTTCCACAAGCCGAAGAAGAAATCGCCCCAGCGGCTCCAGAGCGCCTGATAGTTCGCCAGCGTCGGCACGAAGGCGAAGGTGCTGCCGGTCGAAAAGATGTCGCGGTCGGCCTTGAAGGACGACATGGCGATCAGGCCGATCGGCACCAGCGACCAGGCGACGATCGCGAGGACGCCGACGAGCTTGAGGAGATGGCGCAGAAGCTTAGGCACGCGCGAACATCTCCCTGTAGAGTCGGCGCAGATAGAACAGCGCGAGCAGGAGCGAGGCGAGCACCAGGAGCCAGCCGGTGGCCGCGGCCGGGCCGAAGGCGTTGTAGCGGAAGGCCTCGAGATAGAGATAGACCGCCATCACCTCGGTCGAGCGCGCCGGGCCGCCTCCGGTCATCAGCCAGACCTCGGAGAACAGGCGGAAGGCGAAGATGTAGCGGAACAGCGCCGCGATCAGCAGCGCCGGCATCAGCAGCGGCAGCGTCACCCGGCGGAACGAGGTCCAGGGTGAGGCGCCGTCGATCGCCGCGGCCTCGTAGAGGTCGCCGGGTATCGAGAGCCTCGCCGCATAGAGGATGATGAAGCTGAACGGCAGGTGCAGCCAGATCGAGAGCAGGCTGACCATGGCGAGCCCGTGGTTCGGGTTCACCGCCCATTCGATCGGCGGCAGGCCGAACGACATCAGGAGCCGGCTCATCATCCCGACATCAGGCTCGAACAGGAAGCGCCACATCACCACCGCCGAGACCTCGCTGACGGCATAGGGCGCGAGCACGATCGCGAGCAGCAGCGGCCGGAACGGCACGCCCGAAGCGAAGAACAGCGCCATGCCGAGCCCAAGCAGCAGCTCGACATGCACGACGACGGCGACGACGATCACCGTGTTGAGGAGCGCTTTCCAGAAATAGGCGTCGCCCAGCACCTTGGCGTAGTTGGCGAAGCCGACGAAGCTTGCCGCCTGGCCGAAGGAGGACTGGTTGAGGCTGAGCCAGAAGACATAGATCGCCGGCAGGAAGATGATGCCGCCGATCATCAGCTGGACCGGCGAGACCAGCGCGATCGCCGAAAGAGGGGTGCGGGCGCTCATCAGGCGATCCTGAAGCGCGCGAGCGCGTCGCGGTCGATCTCGATGCCGAGCCCCGGCCCCTGTGGCACGGAAAGCTTGCCATCGACGAGTTGCGATCCCTCGCCGACGATCGGCTGGGTGAAGGCGTCGCGCAGCGGGTTCTGGTAGACCATGCATTCGAAGGTGCGGAAGGTCTCGGCCGCCGCAGCGAGCTGCAGGCTGGCGGCGACGCAGATCGCGCCCGACCAGCCGACATGCGGTGCATAAGCCGTGTTGAAGGCGGCGGCGAGCTCGCAGATGCGCCAGGTCTCGCTGATCCCGCCCGAGCGCGTCACGTCCGGCTGGATCAGCCCGAGCGAGCGGTCCTGCAGCGAAATCAGCGCGTCGCTCGCGACGAAGTCGCTCTCGCCGGCAGCGAGCCGGATCGGCAGATGCTGGGACAGGCGGCGATAGCCCTCGCGATCCTGCGGCGCGATCGGCTCCTCGAAGAAGCCATAGCCGAGATCGGCCAGCGCCCGCCCTACGATCAGTGCGTCGTCAACGTCATAGGCCCAGTTGGCGTCGACATAGAGGGCGATGTCGTCGCCCGCGAGCTTGCGGACGAGTTTCGCGCGGGCGATCGCATCGCGCAGGGGGTGGCCGAGCTTGACCTTGATTTCGCGGAAGCCGGCTTTCAGCACGGCTGCGACCTCGGCCTCGACCGTCGCATCGTCGAGCCAGTTGATCGAGGAAGCGTAGGCCGCGATCTCGCTGCGACCCATGCCGCCAAGCAGCTTGTGGATCGGCTGGCCCGCCTGCTTGCCAGCGATGTCCCAGAGCGCGATGTCGATGGCCGCGATCGCCTCGACGACCTGGCCGCCGGGACGCCCCGACAGTGCGGCCCGCATCGTCTTCCACAGCGCCCGCCGGTCAGCGGCATCGCGGCCGATCAGGCGCGACACCAAGGCTTCCTCGATGAAGCGGGCATAGCCGGCGGCGCCGCGGCGGCAGAGACCCTCGCCGAAGCCGACGGTGCCGTCTTCGGTCTCGATTTCGACCACGACGATCTCGATCGCCGGATAATCGCCCTGGGATGTCCGCTGGACCTTGGGCAGGGTCGCACGCAGCGGATGCGCAACAACCTTCGAGATACGGCTGGCCGACATGAAGCGGCGTCCTCTTGAGCGCTCAACTTATCTGATAGGTTGAACAGTTGCCAAGCTGAGCAGCATCTGTCAATGATCATCGAACGGAGGTGATCGATGAGCGATGCCGCTTCATCCCTGCTCGATGGCGACGATCCATTCGCCGGCGGCGATGTCGTGCCGATGCGGCTCGGCGACGCCGTGATCCAGCGCATCACCCAGGCGATCCAGGATGGCAGGCTGAAGCCCGGCGATGCCCTGCCGTCGGAAGCGCGGATCGCCGCCTCCTTCGGTGTCAGCAAGCCGATCGCCCGCGAGGCGATCCGCCAGCTCGCCGCGATGGGCGTCGTCCATATCCAACAGGGCAAGCCGACCCGCGTGCAGGCGCTCGATGCCGCCCCGCTCGACCGCTTCTATCGCTTCGCCGTGCGCGGCCGCCCGAACGGCCTGACCGAGGCGGTGGAATTGCGCCGCATCCTCGAGCCGCCGATCGCGGCCCATAGCGCCGCGCGCCGCTCGGCCGAAGACATCGAGAAGCTCGACCTGATCCTCGCCCGCATGGAGGATGCACTCGGCCACGTCCCGCGCTGGATCGAAGCCGATCTCGACTTCCACGAGGCCATCGCGGCCTCCTCAGGCAATCGCCTGCTCGATTTCCAGATCAGGGGCCTGCGGCCGGTGATCCGCGAGGTCATGGAGATCTTCAACTCGCGCGGAAAGCGCACCAAGGACGATTGGCGCCGCACCTTCGAGCGGCATGTGCGCGTCGTCGAGGCGATCCGCGCTGGAGATCAGGCCGCGGCCTCGGCCGCCATGAACAAGCATTTCGAAGCGGCTGAAGCCGCCATCGCGGAACTCGCGAACCATCGGGAGGACAGGCATGACCATGGAGACAGGGCTGGACCGTAGGCAGTTCGGCGCCGGCATTCTCGGGCTGAGCTTTGCGACGTTGGGCGCAGGCGCTGCCCGCGCGCAGCAGAGCGGGCCGTTCAACGTCTTCGCCCATCGCGTCATGCAGACGGTTGCGACCGGCGCGCAGGGCGGCGACATCACCAAGGATTGGGCCGCGAAGAACGGTGTCGGCGTCCAGTGGACGACTTTCGACACAGGCCCGCTGCAGGAACGGCTCTTCCGCGAGGCGAGCCTCGGCGAGAGCTCGGTCGATGTCGGCTTCGTCCTCAATACCCAGGTCGTGCCGCGTGCGGCAAATCTGTTCGAGGCGCTCGACGACTATCTCAAGCGCGACCCGCTCGAGGACGCAGGCGACATCTTTCCGGGGCTGATGCAGGGCATGAATGTCGGCGGCAAGCAGCTCGCCGTACCGTTCCGCCATGCCTCGTCGGGTCTTCACTACAATGAGGAGATCCTGGCCGAGAAAGGCTTCTCCAAGCCGCCGGCGACGATCGAGGAGATGATCGAGATCGCTAGGGCTTGCAGCTACCGCCGCGCCGACGGCACGCAGGTCGTCGGCCTGTGCACGCCGGGCGTGACCTATCCAAACGTGATCGACCTCGCCCGCGCCTGGGATGGCGAGTTCATCACACCGGACTTCAAATGCGCCGCCGACCAGCCGCCGATGCTGAACGCGATCAGGACCTTGCGCGAGCTCTTCCAGGCCAATGCCTTCCCGCGCAATTTCGCGACGCTGTCGCCCGAAGACGTCAATGTCTGGATGCAGCAGGGCCGGGCGGCGATGAGCCTCCAGAGCATGGGCCGCAACCGCATCTACAACGATCCGCAGAAGTCGAAATTCTCCGGCAAGATCAAGACGATCGCCGTGCCGGCCTCGAAGACGCTGGCGGGCAAATACGATGCGGCCCCGGCCAAGGTCGAGTTCTGGGGCATGGTCATCCCCAAGAACGCCAAGCGCAAGGACCTCGCCTGGAGCTTCATCAAGGCGATGGCTTCGAAGGAGGCGACCTTGAAGGCCGCCCTCAACGGCAACGGCCCGGTGCGCGCCTCGACCTATGCCGACCAGAGTTTCGCCGGAACCGTGCCCTACGCTGCCGAGGAGCTGAAGGTCTTGAAGGTGGCGCGCGTGCCGCTACCGGCCTTCGACGAAGCGGCCCGCGCCGGCGACCTCTTCAAGGAGGAAGCGGAGGCGGCGGTGCTCGGCATGAAGACGCCGGAGGAGGCGATGGCCTCACTCGTCAAGCGTGTGCAGCCGCTGCTGCCGGCCTGACCGCAGGCCGCAAAGGTCCGGAGGAGATGCCATGACTTTTCCGATCTCGCGCCGCCGCTTCGGCGCTCTCGCCGGTGCGGCCGTGGCCGCATCTGTCCTGCCCGGTCGCGCCTTCGCACAGGCAAAGACACTCACAGCCCTTGGCCACCGCGTCCACCAGACCGCCGCAACGACCGGGCCGGGCGGCAATGCGACCGAAGCCTTTCGCCAGGCAAGCGGGACGAACCTGAACTGGGTCACCTTCGGCGACGTCAACGCCGTGCACGAGCGCCTGCTGCGCGAGGCCTCGCTGGCAGAGACCTCGATCGACGTCGCCTATCTCGTCAATGGCCGCGCCGTGCCGCGCAATCTCAAGCTGTTCGAGCCGCTCGATGCGTTCATGAAGGATGCGCCGATCGAGGCTTTCGATGATTTCGCGCCGGGCCTGATCGGTCCCCTCAAGGCCGATGGCGCGCTGCATGGCATCCCGGTCCGCCACGCCACCAATGCGCTGATCTACAACGAGGCGCTGCTGGAAGAGCGTGGCGTCAGCAAGCTGCCGACCACTTTCGAGGAACTGGTCGAGGTTGCGCGCAAGCTCACCTTCAAGCGCGAGGACGGCACGCAGGTCCACGGCCTCGCCTTCACCGCCGTCTTCGCCTCGAATTTCCTGACGGTCTCGCGCTGCCTCGGCGGCGACTACATGACGGCCGATGGCAAGCTCACCGCCAACGAGCCGGCCATGGTCAAGGCGCTGACGATCCTCGCCGATCTCTACAAAGTCGGCGTGCTGCCGCGGAACTTCGCCACGGTGAACAATGAAGAGATCACCACCTGGATGCAGCAGGGTCGGGCGGCGATGACGATCAACCCCTTCGCGCGGCTGGTCTCCTATAACGACCCGGCGAAGGGTAAATATGGCGGGCGCTTCAAGTCGCTGCTGCCGCCGATGGCGGCCGATCTTTCCGGCAAGGTCGCGTTCGCGCCGACGGTCGAGTTCTGGTCGTTGATGATCCCGAAGAATGCCAAGCAGAAGCCGCTCGCCTGGGAATTCATTCGCGCACTCTCCTCGAAGGCCGGCACCACGGCGATGGCCCTCAACGGCAATGGCCCGACCCGAATCTCGACCTATGCCGACGAGAAGCTGAAGGCGGCGATGCCCTATGCCGCCGACGAGGCCGCGGCGCTGAAGGCCTCGCGCATCCATCTGCCGGCCTTCGACGAGCAGGCCCGCGCCCACGATATCTTCGTCGAGGAAACGCAGGCTGCCGTGCTCGGCCGCAAGCCGCCGCAGCAGGCGATGGATGATGCGGCCGCGCGCGTGAAGCCGCTGCTAGGCTGATGGCGGGTCAACTTTCAGGACGCGTCGCCCTCGTCACCGGTGCGGCGCGCGGGATCGGGCTCGCAATCGCGACGCGGCTCGCCGAGGCCGGTGCGCATGCGATCATCCATGACCGGGACGCAGTGGCCGCTCATGCGGCAGCGGCCGATCTGCAGGCGAGAGATCTAGCGGCGTCGCCTTTGATCGCCGATCTCGCGGAGGCTGCGGCTCCTTCCGCCATGGCGGCGGAGCTGACCGCGAACGGCATCGGGCCCGACATCCTCGTACTTTGCGCCTCTGCCGAAACCCTGGAGACCTGGGACGCCGTCTCGGAAGCCGCGATGGCTACTCAGACGCAGATCAATCTCCACGCGACGATACGGCTGCTGCAGGCCTTCCTGCCGGGCATGCTGGTGCGCGGCTTCGGCCGGGTGATCGCAATCGGCAGCGTGCAGGAGGCGCGTCCCAATCCGACGCATTTCTATTACGCGGCGACCAAGGCGGCGCAGACCAACATGGTCCTCAATCTGGCCCGGACCCTGCGCGCGCCGGATGTCACCTGCAACATCATCCAGCCCGGCGCGATCCTGACGGATCGCAACCGCGTCGTCCTCGCCCAGCCCGGACGGGAGGAACAGGTGCTGGCGCGCATTCCGCTCGGCAGGCTGGGCCGTGCCGGTGACTGCGCAGGCGCGGCTCTCCTGCTCTGTTCGCCCGAGGGTTCCTACATCAACGGCGCCGAGATCTCGGTCGATGGCGGGATGCGGCTCTGATAAGGGCCGCGTGAACCATAAGCATGCGGCAGACTGCAGGTGGGCGCCTGGCGCTCGGGGGCCGGATGCCATCATCCGTCTGCGCGGCCGACCGGAAACGATCGTTTCCGACAATGGTGCCGCATTCGCCTCGATGGCGATCCTGCGCCGGCCCCGGCAGACCGGCGTGAAGGAGCTACATCACCTCCGGCATGCCCGTCGACGAATCCGGATGTGGAGCGGTGCACCCGCGCCCGATCAGGGACAGGCGCGCAGATGCGGTGGCCGAGACCTCTGCCCGCCTTGCGGTCGCAATACGGCCCGCCGCCCAGCCCGGTCTTGCTACGCCGCGACGCGGCGCCCGGCTGCGAGCGCCACGATTGCGATGAGCAGGGGCGCGAAGGACAGCCACAGCACCATGTCCCAGCCGAAGGCGGAGAGCAGCCCTCCCGAAAGGAAGGAGCCGATCGCCATAGTGCCGAATACCGCGAAATCGTTGAATGACTGCACCCTCGCCTTCTCCTCCGGGCGATGGCACTCCAGGACCATGGCCGAGGCGCCGACGAAGCCGAAGTTCCAGCCCAGGCCGAGCAGGATCAGCGTCACCCAGAAATGCGCGATATCGATGCCGAACAGCCCGACCGCCGACGCGGCACCGGTCAGGAGCAGGCCGGCAGCAACGATCTTCGCCGAGCCGAAGCGCGTGATCAGGCGCCCGGTCCAGAAGCTCGGCCCGTACATGGCGATGACATGCCATTGCAGCCCGAGATTGGCCGATTCCTGGGAGAGCCCGCACAGCTTCATCGCCAGCGGCGCCGCCGTCATCAGGAAGTTCATCAGGAGGTAGGAGACGACCCCGCAGATCACCGCGAGGATGAATCGGGGCTGGCGCACGATGACGCCGAGCGGCCGGCCGGCCGCCTGCTCGGCAGCGGTCGGCATCGGCAGTTTGACCCCGAGCAGAATGAGGGCGGACAGCGCCGCGACTGCCGCCTGACCGACATAGGTGGCCGCGAAGAGATAAGGCGGCCACAGGTTCATCGTATGCGTCACCAGCTGCGCGCCAATGACGCCTGCGAAGACGCCGCCCGCCATCACCGCCGACAAGGCGCGCGGGCGCCGCTCCGGCGCGGCGCAATCGGTCGCGGCGAAGCGGAAAGACAGGACGACGGCGGCATAGACGCCGGCACAGAAGGTGGCGAGGCAGAACAGCCAGAACGAGGCGACGAGCATGGCAAGAGCCGCCAGCGCGCCAGCGAGGACGCCACAGCCGGTACCCAGCATGAACACCATGCCGCGGCCGCGACGCTGCGCGATCGCGCCGGCCGGCAGCGTGCAGAGCGCCATGCCGACGACGAAGATCGAGACCGGCATCGTCGCGAGGGCCTTGCTGGGTGCGAGCATGTCGCCGACGACCGCACCCGTGGCGAAGACGACGGTGGCGTTGGCGCCAGCGAGCGCCTGGCAGATCGCCAGCCGCAGGACATTGCTGCGCTCCTGCCGAAGCGAAATCGCCGCCTCGGCGTCCGGAAGAATGGATGTCGTGGTCATGCGGCGAGCTGGGCTTTCCAGACGATGTCACGCGGCGAAGATCGGCGATGCAAGCGCCGATCCAGGAGGTCCCGCGCCTTGACTACCTCACCGTTGCGCATCAGGGCGAGCAAAAGCGTGTCCTCGAAGATTTCCCTTTGAGCGCCGCTGCCACCGATCCGGGCCACCTCGCCGGCCAGAGGTTCGAGGATATGGACACAACCGGCATAGTCACTCTGCGCGAATGCGAGTGCCGCCCGGCAGATCGCCGGAACGACGGGGCCGGCCGCAAGCGTGCCGACTTCGAGAAGGCTGGTCAGTGCGTCGATGCGCTCCACAGCCGCGCGCTTGTTGCCGGTTGCCGCGTCGGCCAGGCCGAGATGGGCATCGACGAAGGCTAAGCCTGGCTTGGCGAACTTGGTTTCGGCGTAGGACCTGGCGCGCTCCCACATCCCGGCCGGCACCTCATGGCCGTAGGCCTGCAGGCGCCAGAGCAGCGAGATGGCATCCGTCATGATGTTGATCGGTGTACCCAGCGAAACCGACGGCTGGATATATTGCTCGTAGATCCCAATTGCCCGGGCGGAATCGCCGCGCTCAAGCGCTGACAACGCCTCGTGCCAGGCGATGTGGCCGTGAAGGATGCCGGAGCGGTCATAGCTCGGCAACCAGCCGGCAACAAACGCCTCCGCCTCCTGTGTCGCCCCGCCCTCGAACATCGCATGGGACAAGGCGTGCGCCCCATTGGCGTTGGCCGGGCGGAGCTCGAAGGCCCGCTGCGTGAGGTCACGGCCGAGCCTGACCGCTCCATTCTCGGTATGGGACCAGCCGCGATAGGTCAGGAACCACCAGTCATCCGCGGCAAAGTTCCGGGCGTGGCGCTCGCAGAGATCGACCCGGGCCTGATCGTGCCCCCTCATGCCGGAGAAGGCAAAAAGGCCGAAGGCGCCCAGTGGCAGCGAGAGAATGATGACGTCGCGTGGCCAGCTCTCCGCGTGCTTGAGCGCCGCATCGAGTGCCTTGGCGCCTTGCCCGGCAATCGCGAGAGCGAGCGTTGCAACATGGCTGCGTTCGCGCGCGGTTCCGTTCAGGTCGACGATCCTCGATGCCAAGGCGATACGAACGGCAGCTTCCAACGGCTGCGCGCGCACCGCCAGCGCACGTGCCAATGCGGCATGAGCCAGCGCGAAATCCGGATCCGCCTCAATCGCCTGCTGCAGGGTTTCGATCGCACCCGGCCATGCCGAGAGCAGCAGATCGACACCTTCGCGGTAAAGGTGCGCGGCCTCCGGAGAGCCGGTCGAGATCGGCAAGCCACGACGATCGGCATCAGGCATCGGCAAGGTCCCCTCGCAGACGAACCAGTTGCGACAAGCGCAGCACCTCTCGCCCACCATGCACTCCGCCTACCAGAAACTCGGCTGACCTACTTTCGACGCTTTGCCAAAAAATGTAGAATATCCGACAAATATGAGCACCATGAGCTGGTCGATCATCACCGCGCCGCCGGATGCCCTCCCGCCGCGCCCCCTGACGATGCGGGCCCAATCGATTCCGCCTCGGCATCACTTCCTCGAACACGCCCGTGACTGGCACCAACTGGTCTATGCCATCGACGGCGTACTGACCGTCTCCACGGCCGGGCAGACCTTCATCACCTCGCCGGACCAGGCGGCATGGCTGCCGACCGGCGTATCGCACCGCGTCGGCTCGTTGCTCGGCGCGGAATTCCGGAGCCTGTGGATCGAGACCGAGTCCGGCGGCGGCCTTCCGCCTGCCCCCACGGTCCTTGCGGTCTCGCCGCTACTCAAAGCCCTGATCGTCGAAGCGGCGGCGATCGAGGGGCAGGACAACAGCGGCGGCTATGACAGCCGCGTCGCCATACTCATTCTCGATCAATTGCGCCGGGCTCCGTCCTTGCCGACAGTCCTGCCATGGCCGCGCGACGGCCGCCTCGCCGCTCTCTGCGAAGCCTTGTATCTCGATCCGGCCGACGAGCGCAGCGCCGATGACTGGGCTCGGGAACTCGGGCTGTCCGGCCGGACCTTGACGCGCCGGTTCGAGGCCGAGATCGGCGCTCCGCTGCGCTCATGGAAGCGGCGTCTGCGATTGTTCCGGGCGATCGAGCTGCTGAACGGCGGGATGTCGGTGACGCAGACCGCGATGGAACTGGGCTACGGCTCCTCCTCGGCCTTCATCTTCGCGTTCAAGGCCGAGATGGGCGCCAGCCCCCACGCCTATGGCCGCCAGACAGGCCGGCGTGGGACGCCGGCGAGCCATTTTCCGATGCACCCGGCCTCGGCAATCGCGCATACTCGGCGCGACCCAGAATCATGATCCTCGGCAAGGCGACGATGGCGACACCAATGGCCGGCGAGCCCGAGACAACAGAGCCTTCAAGCCCAATGCCAGGTGGCAAGCTCGGCATCGGCGACAAGCTCTACGATGCCCTGACGAGTGCGATCGTGACGGGAGAGATCGCCCCGGGCGAGAAGCTGAGCGAGCCAGTCATCGCGCGCCGCTACGGCGTCAGCCGCGCCCCGGTCCGCGAGGCGATCCGACGCCTGCAGGAGCGCGGGCTCGTCAGCTATGTCACCAATCAGGGTGCGCGCGTCGCCCAGCCGAGCGCCGACGAGTTCCTGGCGCTGCTCGATGTGCGCGAGGCGACCGAGGGCATGGCCGCGCGGCTCGCGGCAGAGAGCATGAGCGATGCGGAGATCGCGGCGCTGGAAGCTCTGGTTCAAGGCCACCGCGGCGAGATCGAGCGCAACCCGACGGGCGCCTATCTGCAGGACGCGCCCGAGGCCGACTTCCATCGTCGGATCGCCAAGGGCAGCGGCAATCCGATCCTCGCCGAGCTGCTTTGCGAACAGTTCTATCCGCGTCTGCGCCTGTGCCGGCGGCTGCATTCGACCGTTCCAGGCCGTGGCCGCGAAGCCTGGCACGAGCACATCAGGATCACCGAGGCGATCAGCCATCGCGACGGCGAACTGGCCGAGATCCTGATGCGCCGCCATATCCGTGCGGCCCGCACCGCGCTGCAGGCTGCACTCACCAGCGCCGAGAACGCCAGGCCGGCGGCGAGGCGACGCGGTGGCCGGTCAGCCGGCTGAGACGGGTTGCACCTGGGCCGCCCCGGCGCGCCGGCGCCGCCAGGCGAGCAAAGGCGGCAGGGTCAGCACCAGCGCCGCGATGGCGAGCAGCGAGGCCGAGATCGGCGTGCCGACCAGCACGCTCCAATCGTCCTGGCTGACGGCGAGCGCCCGCCGCAGCTGAATTTCCGCCTGCGGGCCGAGGATCAGGCCGATCAGCACGGGCGCGATCGGGAAATCATAGACGCGGGCGACATAGCCGATCAGGCCGAGCCCGCACATCAGGGCGAGATCGATCCAGGAGGTCGAAAGTCCCCAGACGCCGACCAGCGCGAAGACGACGATGCCGCCATAGATGTACTGGCGCGGGATCAGCAGCAGCCTGACCCAGATGCCGACCAGCGGCAGATTGAGGACGAGCAGGATCAGGTTGCCGATATAGAGCGAGGCGATCAGGCCCCAGAGCAGATCGGGATTGGTGGCGAACAGCATCGGCCCAGGCTGCAGCCCGTAGTTCTGGAACGCGGCGAGCAGCACGGCCGCGGTCGCCGTCGAAGGCAGTCCGAGTGTCAGCAGCGGCACGAGAATGCCGGCCGCGGCGGCATTGTTGGCGGCCTCGGGGCCCGCGACGCCTTCGATCGCGCCTTGGCCGAACTCCTCCGGATGCTTCGACAGGCGCCGCTCCAGCGCATAGGAGAGAAAGGTCGGGATTTCGGTGCCGCCGGCCGGCAGCGCGCCGATCGGGAAGCCGATGACGCTGCCGCGCAGCCAGGGCTTCCAGGAGAGCGCCCAGTCCTGCCGCGTCATCCAATGGCCGCCGGAGAGTGGGTTGATCGCGGGAGGCGCGGAAGCATGGCGGCTTGCGACATAGAGCGTCTCGCCGATGGCGAAGAGCGAGACCAGCACCACGGTGAAGGAGACGCCGTCGAGCAGCTCGAGCATGCCGAAGACCATGCGCGTCTGGCCGGTCTGGGTGTCGATGCCGATCGTGCCGAGCGCCAGGCCGAAGAACAGCGAGGCGAAGCCGCGCACCAGCGAGCGCCCCATCACCACGGCGACCGAGGTGAAGGACAGCACCATCAGCGCGAAATAGTCCTCGGGGCCGAAGACGAAGGCGAGCTCGGCGATCGCCGGCGCCAGGAAAGTGAGGGCGAGCGTGCCGATCGTGCCGGCGACGAAGGAGCCGATCGCCGCCGTGGCCAGTGCCGCGGCGCCGCGACCGCTGCGGGCCATCCGGTTGCCCTCGAGCGCGGTCATCACCGAGCCGCTTTCGCCGGGCGTGTTGAGCAGGATCGAGGTCGTCGATCCGCCATAGAGCGCACCGTAGAGGATGCCGGCGAACATGATGAAGGCCGAGGCCGGGTTGACCTGAGCCGTCACCGGCATCAGCAAGGCGATGGTCAGGGCCGGGCCGATGCCGGGCAGAACGCCGACCGCGGTGCCGAGCGCGCAGCCGATGAAGGCCCAGAACAGGTTGATCGGCTGCAGCGCGACCGCGAAGCCGCCGATGAGCTGGTTGAGGATATCCATCGTCTCACCCGATCAGCGGCAGGAAGCCGCCGAGGCTGATCCCCAAGCGGGAGAAGCCGAGCCAGGCGGCGCTGCCGAGCACGAAGCCGATCCCTAGATCCAGGGCGGTCCGGCGCGAGCCAAAGCCATGGGTGACGAGGGCGAAAGCCAGCATCGCCGTGAGCGGGAAGCCGAGCCAGCGCATCGTCAGTAGGGGAATGGCGACCCCGACCAGCGCCAGCAGAAAGCCCGTGCGGGAGGGCGGCGCCTCCGCCTCGTGATCGACAGCGGCGAATTCGCCACGCAACGCCTGCAGGATCAGGAGGACACCCAGGACCAACAGGCCGAGGCCGACAGCGAGCACGATCGCCGCCGGCCCGAGACCGATATAATTGGTCGTCGAGGAGATGCCGCGCGCGCCATTGAGCCAGAGCGCACCAATGATTGCCAGAGCGAGCCCGAGCCCCCAGGGCCTGGATCGGCGTTCGCGCGGCTGGGCCTCTTCGGTGACAGGCATATGCGTCAGCTCCCTGAAACCAGATGTGGAGCGGCACGCAGCTCGGGGCCGCGCACCATTGGCGCGGGAGCTATTTCAGGATGCCGACTTCCTTGAGCGCGCTCGTCCAGTTCGCCTCCTCCTCCTTGAGGAAGGCGTTGAACTTGTCGCCGGGCAGATAGGCGTCCTCCCAGCCCTGCGTCTTCAGGGTCTCCTTCCAGGCCGGCGTCTCATGCAGCTTGGCGAAGCGTTCGAGCCAGAGTTTCTTGGCGCCCTCGCTCATGCCGGGCGCGCCGACGAAGCCGCGCCAGTTGCCGATCTCGACCGGAATGCCCGATTCCTTCAGCGTCGGCGCGTTGATGCCGTCGACGCGAGCCGGCCCCGAGACGGCGATGATCCGGATACGCCCCGATTCCGCGAACTGCCGGAACTCGGATGCGCCGGAGATCGCGGCCTTGATCTTGCCGCCGCCGAGCGCCGCCAGAATCTCGCCGCCCGAGAAGGAGACGAAGTTGATCTTGGCGACCGGCGCGCCGGCCTGCTTGGCGAGCAGCGCCAGCATGACGTGGTCGGCGCCACCGGCGGAGCCGCCCCCGACCGAGAGCGCGCTCGGATCGGCCTTGAGCGCGGCGATGAAATCCTGTGGCGTCTTGATCGGCGAGTTCGCGGGAACGGCGATCGCGTTGTACTCGTTGGTCAGGCGCAGCAGCGGCGTCGTATCGGCCAGCGAGACCGGCGTCTTGTTGGTGATGACGCCGCCGACCATGATGACGCCGGTCACCAGCAGGGCGTTGTCGTCGCCCTTTGCGGTGCGGACGAACTCGGCGAGGCCGATCGTGCCGGCAGCTCCACCCTTGTTGGTGAAGGAGGCGCCGTCCGTGAAGATCTTGCTCTGGGCAAAGGCCGCCATGGTGTGACGGCCGGCGCCGTCCCAGCCACCGCCGGGGTTGGCAGGGATCATAATTTTCGCCGGATCGGCGAAGGCCGTCACCGCGCCGAGCCCGAGCACCAGCGCGCCGGCTATCGTCAAACGCTTCAGCATCGCTTCTTCCTCCCGTTTTTCATTACGCCGCCTTGTTCGGCTGGTCGTCTCTTTGGTCGTCTCTTGCCGCGCCGGGCGCGGATGTCGTCGTCAGGCGCCGCGCTCGCGCTGCGGCATGCCCTCGGGGATGATCGTTTCGATGATCGAGGCGTCGAGCGCCTCGTAGTCGTGCAGGCCGATGGTTCCGTAGAGCTCGGCACGTGTCTGCATCTGCTCGACCATGGCGTGAGTGCCGCCATCGCGGGCCAGCGCCGCATAGAGCCGCTGCTGCGCCTTGTTGGCGACGCGCAGCGAGGAGACCGGCCAGATCACCATGCGATAGCCCATCGCCTCGAACTCATCGGCGGTGAAGAAGGGCGTGCGGCCGAACTCGGTCATGTTGGCGAGCAGCGGCACGCCGGGCACGCGCCTGGCGAATTCGCGGAACATCTCGGCCGTGTTCAACGCCTCCGGGAAGATCGCATCGGCTCCGGCCTCGAGATAGAGCCTGGCGCGGGCGACCGCGCCGTCGATGCCTTCGCTCGCCGCAGCATCGGTGCGGGCGATCACATAGAGATGCCGGCGCGCCTTCGCGGCAGCGGCGACCTTGGCCGCCATGTCATTGATGTCAGCGAGCTTCTTGTCGTTGAGATGGCCGCATTTCTTCGGCAGCAGCTGGTCCTCGATATGGACGGCGCCGGCGCCGGCTTCCTCGAAGACGCGGACCATGTGCATGACATTGAGCGCCTCGCCATAGCCAGTATCGCCATCGACCAGCAGCGGCAGACCCGAGGCGCGGGCGATCTGGCGGATGAAGAAGGCGACCTCGTCGACGGTGATGATGCCGAGATCGGGCAAGCCCATCGACGCGGTCATCGCCGCGCCCGAGAGATACAGGCCCTCGAATCCGGCAGCCTTGGCCTGTAGCGCGGCCATGCCGTTATGGGCGCCGGGCAGGCGCAGGATGCCGCCGCGCTCGACCAGCGCCCGGAAGCGCAGGCCGGCGGGCTCGGTGGGGAGTTCGGAGGCGACGAGGTAGGGCATGGGCACTCAGTTGCAGTAGAGATCGACGTAGTCGTTGACCGGCATTGCCTCGAGCTTCTCCTGGTCGAGCGAGACGTCGAGGATCTGGCGCTGGCGCTTCTCAACGAAACGGCGGGCGAGATTGGTGCGGAACTTCGCCTCGAGCAGCGGAATGCCGTCGGCACGGCGGCGCTTGTGGCCGATCGGGTATTCGACCACCAGCTCGGGCAGCACCATGCCGTCGTTCAGGGTCACGGTCATGCCGTTGGCGATCGAGCGCTTCTCGGGATCGTGGTAATCGCGGGTGAAGGCGGGGTCCTCGACGCACTCGATCTTGTCGCGCAGCGCGTCGATGCGCGGATCGGCAGCGACATCGTCCTCGTAATCGGCGGCGGTGAGCCGGCCGAAGATCAGCGGCACGGCGACCATGTACTGGATGGTGTGGTCGCGATCGGCCGGATTATGCAGCGGGCCGCGCTTGTCGATGATGCGGATGCAGGCCTCGTGCGTCCTGATTCTGATCGAGGCGATGTCGTCGCTGCTGCGGCCCATCTCGCGCAGGCGCTCATGCACGCTCATCGCCGCCTCGACCGCGGTCTGCGAATGGAACTCGGCCGGGTAGGAGATCTTGAACAGCACGTGCTCCATCACATAGGAGCCGTAGGGGCGCTGGAACTTGAAGCTCTGACCGCGGAAGGACGCGTCGTAGAAGCCCCAGGTCTTGGCCGTCAGCGCCGAGGGGTAACCCATCTCGCCGGTCTGCGCGATCAAGGCGAGCTTCACGGCACGGCTCGTCGCATCGCCCGCCGCCCAGCTCTTGCGCGAGCCGGCATTGGGGGCGTGGCGATAGGTCCGGAGCGCCTGGCCATCGACGAAGGCGAGCGAGAGCGCATTGACGATCTCGTCGCGATCGAGCCCGAGCATTCCGGCCACGACAGCGGTCGAGGCGACCTTGACCAGGATGACGTGGTCGATGCCAACCTTGTTGAAGGCGTTCTCCAGTGCCAGGCAGCCCTGGATCTCGTGGGCCTTGATCATCGCTGTCAGCACGTCGCGCATCGTCAGGGCCGGGCGCCCGGCCGCTACCGCGGTCCGTGACAGCCAGTCGGCCACGACGAGAATGCCGCCGAGATTGTCTGACGGATGGCCCCATTCCGCCGCCAGCCAGCAATCGTTGAAATCGAGCCAGCGGATCATCGTGCCGAGATTGAAGGCGGCCTGGATGGGATCGAGCTGATACGGCGTGCCCGGGACGCGGGCACCGTTCGGCACGACCGTGCCGGGCACCACCGGACCGAGCAGCTTGGTGCAGGCCGGATACTCCAGCGCCTCGAGCCCGCAACCGAGCGTGTCAATCAGGCAGTTGCGCGCGGTCTCGTAGGCGAGCGCGCTGTCGACGCGATAGCCGAGCACATAGTCGGCGATGTCGACGAGGACGCCGTCAGGAGCCGGCCGTTCATTGTTGCTGAAGCCCGCCATCGTCCGGCCATTCCTCGCATTGCGCCGCTCGCTTCCCGCGCTCGGCATTTATTGTCGACATAAATTGCACCTGATCCGATGTTTGACAAGCGTGATGAGATCACTACTCTAAAAATTGTCGACAATAATATGAACCGGGCAACATCCCGGTTTCGGCGCGCATCCGGCACAACCGGTGGCGACGACAAGAACAAGAGCTGGAGGAACGTCATGAGGACATCGATCGCCATCTGCTGCGCCGTCATGCTGTCGGCAGCTGCGCAGGCGCAGGATTTCAAGCCCCAGAATCCCGAATGCATCGCGCCGGCGGCGCCGGGCGGAGGCTTCGACCTGACCTGTCGGCTGACCAGTCGCGTCCTGAACGAGACGGGGCTCGTCGGCCCCTCGATCCGCACGACCAACATGCCGGGCGGCATCGGCGCGATCGCCTACAACGCAATCCAGGCGCAACGCTCGGCCGATGCGAACGTCATCGTCGCGGTCTCGACCGGCTCCTGGGTCAATCTCGCCCAGGGCAAGTTCGGCCGCTTCAGTGAAGCCGACGTGCGCTGGCTCGGCGCGATCGGCGCCGATTACGGCGTGCTCGCCGTGCGCAAGGACAGCCGCTTCAAGTCGTTGGCCGACGTCGTCGAAGCGCTGAAGACCGATCCTGCCTCGGTCAAGGTCGGAGCGGGCGGCACGGTCGGCAGCCAGGACTGGATGAAGCCGGCGCTCGTCCTGAAGGCGGCTGGCGTCGATCCGCGCAAGATGCGCTATCTCTCCTATGAGGGCGGCGGCGAGGCGATGGGCGCCCTGATCGGCGGGCATATCGATCTCTTCCCGGGCGATGCCTCGGAAGTGCGCGGCCAGCTCGAGGCCGGCGAGATCCGCCTGCTCGCGACCTTCTCCGACAAGCGCCTGCCGGGTGCCTTCGCGCAGGTGCCGACCGCCAAGGAACAGGGTTACGACGTGCAATGGCCGATCGTGCGCGGCTTCTATGCGCCGCCGAAGGCACCCGAAGCGTCCTACGCCTACTGGACCGGCGTCCTCAGCAAGCTCAATGCCGATCCGCGCTGGCACAAGGCGCGCACCGAGCAGGGGCTGTTCGAGTTCGACATGGTCGGGCCGATCTTCGATGCCTTCGCCAAGAAGCGGACGGCCGATTTTCGCGCGCTGGCGGCCGAAGTCGGCCTCGCCAAGTAGTTCGCCTTGCCGGGGTAGCGGAGGCAATGACGCCATGATCGACCGTCTGGTCGGATTGATCTGCATCCTGCTCGGAATCGGGGCGATCTGGCACGCGCAGACGCTGCACGTGCCGTTCGCCGCCGATCCGGTCGGCCCGCGGCTGTTCCCGACGATCATCGGCGCCGTCCTGGCGCTCGGCGGCTGTGTTCTCGCCATCCGCCCCGGCCGGGTGGAGCTGGAGTTCGGCACCTGGCCGCGTGCCCTGGCGGTGCTCATCGCCAGCCTGATCTATCCGCTGTTGCTCCTGCCGCTCGGCTTCATCCTCGCCACCGCGCTGCTGTGCTTTGCGGGATCACTGGCCTTCCGCGCCCGGCCTCTGCCAGCGGCCGTGTCCGCAGTCGCGACGGCGATCACCTTCTTCGTGCTGCTCGACACATTGCTCGACCTGCCGCTGCCGCGCGGACCGCTGGGGATCTAGATGGACGCATTTTCCGCCCTTCTGACCGGTTTCCAGGTCGCGCTCACCCCGCTCAACCTCGCGGTTGCTTTCGCCGGCGTCGCGCTAGGAACCGCGATCGGCGCCTTGCCGGGCATCGGGCCGATCAATGCAGTGGCGCTGCTGCTGCCGCTCTGCTTTGCCCTGAAGCTGCCGCCGGAGACGGCGCTGATCCTCCTCGCCGGCCTGTATTACGGCAGCGGCTATGGCGGGCGCATTTCGTCGATCCTGCTCAACATCCCCGGCGATCCCGGGCTGGTGATGACGACGCTCGACGGCTATCCGCTCGCCAAATCCGGGCGCGGCGCGGCGGCGCTGGCGATCAGCGGCATCGGCAGCTTCGTCGGCGGCACCAGTGCCGTCATCCTGATGACTTTCCTCGCCGTACCGCTGGCGCGCCTGGCGATGTCGTTCGGCCCGGCCGACTACGTGGCGCTGATGGTGCTGTCCTTCGCCCTGCTCGGCACGATGAGCGAAGGCAAGGCGGTGAAGACCTGGATCGCCGTGGCACTCGGCCTGCTGCTCGCCATGATCGGCATCGACGGCGGCAGCGGCGTCGAGCGCTTCACCTTCGGCTCGCTGGAACTGCTCGGCGGTATCGACTTCACCAGCCTGACGATCGGGCTTTTCGCCGTCGCCGAGATCCTCGTCCTGGCAGAGGGGATGATCAGCGGCGTGGTTTCGCGCACGGGCGACGGAGCACGGCTGACGCTGAAGGAGATCGTCTTCTGCCTGCCGGCGATGCTGCGTGCGACCGGCCTTGGCTTCTTTCTCGGCGTGCTGCCGGGCACCGGCGCCTCGGTGGCCTCGGCCATGGCCTACACTGCCGAGAAGCGCATCTCCGACAAGGGCACGTTCGGCAAAGGCGACATGCGTGGCCTCGCCGCGCCGGAAACCGCCGACAACGCGGCGCAAACGGGCTCGATGGTGCCGATGCTGGCGCTCGGCATCCCCGGTTCCGGCACGACGGCGGTCATGCTCGGCGCCTTCCTGATGTACTCGATCACGCCCGGCCCGCTGCTGTTCACGCAGCGCCCGGAGGTGGCCTGGGGCCTGATCGCCTCGATGTATATCGGTAACCTGATGCTGCTGGTGCTCAACCTGCCGCTGGTCGGGCTGTTCGCCCGGCTGCTGCTGGTGCCGGCCTGGATCCTCTATCCCGGCATCCTCGCTTTGTCCTATGCCGGCGTCTATGCCGTCTCGAACTCCACCTTCGAGCTTCTGATCACGACCGCGATCGGCATCCTGGCCTACCTCATGCGCAAGGTCGGCATTCCGCTGATCCCCCTGATGCTCGCCTTCGTGCTCGCCCGGCTGCTGGAAGACAATTTCCGGCGCGCGCTCTCCCTGTCGGATGGCGGCTACGAGATCCTGTTCTCGACGCCGACGAGCATCGTGCTCTGGATTCTGGCCCTGCTCGCCATAGGTTGGCCACTCGTCAGGCAAGCGCAGCGGACCCGAGCTCCGGCTCCCAGCGAAGCCTGAGTTCGGCCGCTTCCGGCGGGAGACCCGAGATCGTCAGCCCTTCCGCGCCGTCAGCACGAACATCGGCACGTCGCCGGGATAGGGCGAGGCCGGGAACAGATGCTGCCAGCTCCGCGCCGTGCCGAAGCCGGCTTCGGCGAGCATCGCACGGGCATCGTCTTCCGTCAGCCCGTCATGCCGCGGCAGGCTGGCGGCGAGCCCGTCGGAATAGGTCGAACGATACTGGGCCGCGACCGACCAGAGCCCATCCGAGACGAGGATGAGACCGCCCGAGCGCAGGGTGAGATGAGCCTTGCGCAAAGCCGCCATCGGGTCAGGCAAGGTCCAGAGCACGTTGCGCAGCGTCACGATGTCGGCCGAGCCAGGCGCGAACGAGGCCTCCTCGATCAGAGCATGCTCGAAGGCGACATCGAGCCCGGATGTCTCGGCCGCCTGCCGGGCCGCGGCGAGCATGCCCTCCGAGCCGTCGCAGCCCCGCACGCGATGCCCGAGCGACGCGGCGATGAGCGCACAGGCGCCCGTACCAGTGCCGAGATCGACCACGTCCTTCGTCCCTTCCGCTTCGAAGGCGGTTGCGAGGACATCCCGCCAGAGCCCGGCCTGCGCGACATGGGACGCCACGCCGTCGAAGGCCGGCGCGCGCCGGGTCCAGTAGTCGGAAACCTGGGTCTGCGCCTCAGCCGCCTTCATGATTGCCTCCGCTCGGGTTCGATCAGGTATTCGATGTGCCGGCGGCCTGATGCTCCCGTGCCGATCGAGACCGCAACGCCGAAAATGCGCTGGATCGCCTCGGCGGTGAGGACCTCGTCCGGCGTCCCCGCCGCCTGCAGCCGCCCGTCGTGGAGCAATGCGATCTCGTCGCAGAACATCGCCGCGAGATTGAGGTCGTGCAGTGCCATGATGCAGGTGATGCCGAGGCGGCGAACCAGGCCGAGAATCGAGAGCTGGTGCTGGATGTCGAGATGGTTGGTCGGCTCGTCCAGGATGAGCTCGCTCGGCTCCTGCGCCAGCGCGCGGGCGATATGGACACGCTGGCGCTCTCCCCCCGAAAGCGTGTGCCAGAACTGGTCATGCCGCTCGGTAAGCCCGACCCGCGCCAGCGCCTCGTTCACGGCCGCCTCGTCGGCATCGTTCCAGGATGCCAGCGCGGCGCGGTGCGGGGTGCGGCCGAGACGGACGACATCGCAGACGGAGAGCTGGATCTCGGTCGTCGCCTGCTGCTCGACGAAGGCGAGGCGGCGGGCGAGCTCGCGCCGCGGCACGGCGGCAATGTCGCGCCCGTCGAGCATGACGACGCCGCTCGCGACATTGCGCAGACGGCAGAGCAGTCGCAGCAGGCTCGACTTGCCCGAGCCGTTCGGCCCGATCAGGCCGAGCACCTGGCCGGGCGCCGCCTGCAGCGTCACCCCGTCGACAATCATCTTGCCGGCAGCGCCCCAGCGCACCTCACGGGTCGCGAGCGTCATGTCGCTCGCCTCGTGCGGTAGAGGATGAGGGCGAAGACCGGCGCGCCGAACAGCGCCGTCACCACGCCGATCGGCAGGATCTGCTGCGGGATCAGCACTCGCGAGAGGATGTCGGCGAGGATCATGAAGATCGCACCGACGACGAGACAGGCCGGCAGCAGGCGGGCATGGCCGGAGCCGACGAGGAAACGGGCGGCATGCGGGATGATCAAGCCGACGAAGCCGACGGTGCCGACGATCGAGACCATCACCGCGGTCATCACCGCGGTGGTGGCGAAGAGCACGACCTTGACCCGCGTCACCGCGACGCCGAGCGAGGCGGCGGCATCGACACCGAAGGCGAAGGCGTCGAGCGCCTTGGCGTGCAGCATGCAGATGCCGAAACCGATGAAGGCGACCGGCGCAGCGATCCAGAGGTCCGGCCAGCGCACGCCGCCGAAATTGCCGAGTAGCCAGAACATCACGCCGCGCGCCTGCTCGGCGCTGGCCATCGTCGTGACGATGGTCGCGGTCGCGGCGTTGAACAGCTGCGAGGTCGCGACGCCGGCGAGGATGACGCGATCGCTCGCCCCGCCCGCCCCCGTCGCCAGCAGCGCCACGACGGCGAGCGCAGCACAGGAGCCGATGAAGGCTCCGGCCGAGACACTCAGAGCTGTGCCGCCGATGCCGACGCCTAGGATCAGCACCGCAACGGCGCCGGTCGAGGCGCCCGCCGAGATGCCAAGCACATAGGGTTCCGCCAGCGGGTTGCGCAGCAGCGCCTGCAGGATCGCGCCCGAGAGCGCCAGCGCTCCGCCGCACAAGCCCGCCATCAGCGCCCGGCTCAGGCGATAATCGAAGATCACGCCCTGCTGGATCGCGCTGACCGGGAAACCGAGATCGAACAGCCCATTGCCGAGCGCCCGCAGCGCCGTGGCCAACGGGATGCGCATCTCGCCGATCGTCACCGCCAGCGCCACCGAAAAGGTGAGCGCGACGAGCGAGGCCAGCGCAATAGCGACCCGCGCCGGCCAGTTCGGGCCGTGGGCAGCGTGGCTCAAGGGGTGAGGCCGAAGCCAGAGATCGCCTTGGCGAGCGTCTCGATGCCGTCGACCGTGTCGAGCCCAGCGCGGGTCGCTCCGACATCCAGGATCACGATGCGCTGGTTTTTCACCGCATCGAGCTTGCTGGCGACGGGATCGGTCTTGAGGAAGTCGAGCTTCTTCTCGATGTCGTCGGCCGGGAAGCGGCGGCGATCCATCTTCACGGTGACGATGACGGCAGGGTTGGCGGCAGCGATGCTCTCCCAGCCAACCAGCGGCCATTCCTCATTGGTGGCGATGATGTTGCGGGCGCCGAGCTTCGACAGGATGTAGGCGGGCACGCCGTTCTTGCCGGCCATGAAGCCGTCGCCCTTGATGTCACGGCTGGAGAACCAGACCACGACCGGCACGTCCCTGGCCTTGAGGCTGGCGACGGCCTGCACCGCCTTGTCCTCGCGCGCCTTGAGTTCTGCGACGAGGACCTCTGCGCGATCGGAGACATCGAAAATCTGCCCGAACTCGCGGATGTTGCGGTAGACCAGCTCCATCGTGAACATCTGGGTGCGCACGCCGTCGCCGGCGCCGGAATTGTCCTTGCCGACGCAATCGGTCGGCGAGACATAGGTCGGCACCTTGACCTTGGCGAACTGGTCGCGCTTGCCGACGATGCCGTTCGGCCCGACATGCCATTCGAACATCGCGGTGACGAGATCGGGCTCCTGGGCGAGCACCGCCTCGAAGCTCGGATCATTGTCGGCGAGGCGCTTCACCTTGGCGTTGGCGGCCTCATAAGGCTTGGCGACCGGCGAGAACCAGACGGCGGTGCCGACGACACGATCGCCGAGGCCGAGCGCGTAAAGGATTTCCGTCTGCGTCTGGCCGATCGCGACGACGCGCTTTGGCGCCGCCGTGAAGGTCACGCTCTCGCGGCAATTCTCCAGCGTCAGCGGATATTGCGTCGGTGCGGCTTGGGCAACCCCCGCGGCCAAAGTGCCGAGCAGCGCCGCGACGGACCATCGCAGCAAGCGAACAACATGACGCGCAGTCGGCACGGCAGAAGCCTCAAATGTAACGATGTTGCATTTTTGATAGAATGGACGGCGCGCAGCCGTCAAGCTCTGCGCAACGGCGCGGGCGGCAGTCTTCGTGACCATGGATTTCATCGCTCCCCGAGATGACGGGCGGGGAGCTGCGCAGGGGCGTGGATGGATGGAGGGCATGGCCGCCATCGACACACACCTCCGGAACACCCCGTCCGAAAGACGTCTTCGACGACCGGGGCAGGTCTCCTGGCTCGCGGGTCGGTGCCGGTTCCGCCCGGCCTTCCCGGCGCGATATCGGCGCCAGTGGACGATGGACGGAGAGCTCGCCGCTTACAGTTGCGGGGGCAGCCTCGGCTTTGGCCATAGATCGCCATGTGCCCTATCGGACGCAGAGTGGCGATCTATCTCTTTGTCGAAGCATCGGATTCACCCGAAAAGCGGATTCCACTTTTCGGTCCAATGCCCAGTGCCTCACCGAATTCCCTCTTAGCTCCGGATGCGATCCGGAGAACCTCGATCGCGGCCACCCTATAAGGCCGCGCCGTGCGGTCAAGCCCGCCGGAGGCTCAGGAGAGCCAGGCCGGCAAGCGCGCGGGAACGATCCCGGTCAAAGCGGCCTCGATACAGTCATCAAGCGTCCCGAGTCTGACGGCGCAACCCGAGAGCCCCGGCCCGTAATGGGCGTATTTTCCAGAGTTGGTCAGGACCACCTTCGCCCGCTCCGGAAAGACAGGGCGGGTGATCGAGCACCAGCAGAGATCGGGAATGATGTCGACACCGCTCGCCCGAAGCCTCGCCAGCGTGCCATCGGCCTGTGCTCCGGCGACGACCTCCCGCCCGGCGGTGATGATGACGGAGAGCGCCGCCGCGAGAGGGCGGCCATCGAGCCGCTCCGCGACGGCTCGGCATTCGTCGAGCGAGGCATGCGGACTGCCTATGGCGACGAGATCGACTTCTGGCGGTCCACCACTCAGCTTGCGCCAGCCCGCGGCCAGGTCCTCGCGCGTGATCACGACTTCCTCCTCGGGATTGCCGCCGAGGCTGTCCGCTTCCGGCGTGATCCCCTCGACATGCAGCATGGCCGCGGCGGAGGTGGTGCCGAAGGCGGCGCAGAGTGCCTTGAGATCGTCCCGCGTCGGCTGTGTCCTTGCGAGCCCCCTGATCAGCGGGATTCGGTCGGACGAAGCGAGACCGACGAGGTAGCCGATCAGGGGCCAGGCCGCACTGTCTGCCCCCTCCGGCAGCTCGACCCGGACAGCGCGGCGTGCCCGTCTGCCTTCGTCGAGAAAAGCGCCGGCAAGCGGCGCGCGGCCAGTGACCGCGATACAGAAGTCGAGAAAATCCGGATGCTTCGCAGTGCGGGCGCCGAGCACGGAATTGGCGAAGATCACCGCATTCGATTCCGACCAGCCGATCGCCTCGCCGAAACCGGGCGGGTCCGGCAAGGCATAGGGTGCGCAGGTGAAGCTCGCCTGGCAGCCCATGCGGACATAGGCATCAGCGAGGCGCGCCGCAGGCTCGCCAAACTCCGGCGCGACGCCCTGGTGGCGCCAGTTCGCATGATCGACCGAGATCGCGTTCATCGTCGTTGGGACGCGGACACGCGCACCGAGCTCCCCCATCTTCTCGGCGAAGACCAGATTGGCCGGGCCGGCATAGATGCAGCCATCGACATGCGCCCGCGTGACATCGACGAGCGCTCGCGCGCCCTGCTGGCTCGCCATGGCAACGAGGATGCGCATGGCCTGCTGAGCGGCGATCCCGTCATTGCCGTCGAGCATATGGCGATCGGCCGCGGAGAGCTGCAACACCTCCTGCGCCGCAGTCGTGAGAGCGACCCGAATGCGCCCGCCATCGGCCACCATGCCATCCAGCGTAATCGTCGCCTCCGTCGCAGAGGATAAGGCCGCGAAGGCCTCCTCCGAGAGGCGGATGATCGGGATGCGCCGCCCGAACATCTCGGAGGCGACGATCGCCCCGAGCGTCAGCGTGTCCTCGGGACCGGCGAAGACCAGGGCTGCGGGATTCTTGCCGGAGAGCGCGAGCTCCAGCAGCACACCCGAGCCAGAACAGGAGCCGCGACTTGTCGGCATCAGCACGATCGCGCCGACGAGCGAGGCACCATGCGAGAGGTGGTGAACGTCGATCACCCTCCCCGAGGACGGATCGACACCGCCCCAGAAGCTCAGGGGTTCGCCGAGGGTGATGACCGGCCCGGCGGCGTCTCCGGGGACGACTGCGATCCCGATATCCTGTCTCAAAGCTGAGCTCATCTCGCGGATCGACAAAAGGGGGCAGAACTGGAACGAGGCCGGTGCGCGATACCACCCTCTCGGTTGGTGATATCACCGAATGGAAGGTGCGTATTGAAGCCCGCCCTTCGTCCAGTATCCGTCATCAGATGATTTGAGGCCGTGTCCTCTTCCGCGGTAAATCTCGCAATCCGACCGAGCAGGCGATTCAACATGAATCGGACGACTGCGAACACCAGCCGGCCAAATCGTGGACAGCCGTTCATCGGCTGACCGGCGAGGTCAACGTCACGGCCGCCGACCAGACGTCGCCACAAGGGCCATCAATTTCCCGCTACCGCGACATTGACGGCAGCGGCGATCAGCACGGCGTTGAAGAAATAGGCGACGACCGAGTGAGCGAGCACGAACCGGCGGATGCGCTTTGCCGATATGGTCACGTCGGCCGTCTGGGCCGCCATGCCGATGACGAAGGAGAAGTAGACGAAATCCCAGGCGTCGGGTTCGGCATCGCCCGGAAATTCAAGGCCACGCTGGGGCTTTCCATCCGATCCCAGCTTCCAGAACAGGTGGGCATAGTGGAAGGCGGCCATGGTGTGGATCGTGGCCCAGCCGAGCGGAACCGCCAGCAGGGCGAGCGCAAGCCAGATCCAAGGCTGATCTTTGCCGGCGTCGAGAATCAGAAAAAGCGCCAGTAATGCCGATGCGATCGTGGCGAGTGTGGTCAGGAGGATGAGATAGGCCGGAGAATCGCTCTTGCGAGCGATCGTGCGCAGGGTTTTGCCATGGAGATAGTCGAGGTTCGCCACGGCCAAAGTGAAATAGGTGATGAAGAAGCAGTTCGAGGCGATGACGAGCGCGAGCCGCCAATCGAGCCAGAACATCGAGCACAAGCCCGCCAGATAGGCAGCGACGACCAGCAGAAACTGTATGCGGCGATCCTCGGCCATGGTCGCTTCCGGCTGACGGGCGAACTCCTCGAAGAGTACGCAAGAAATGCCGCCACAGGCTACAGCTTGAACACCTCCCGCGCCGTTTCATGGGCGCGGATGTAATCCCAGTCATAGGTCACGCCGAGGCCGGGGCCGCTCGGGACCGGGAAGCAGCCATCCTTGTCGACGCCGTCGAGCTGGTCGCTGTAGCCGCAGGCATAGACCGGCGGTACCGCGTTCGGGCAGTCGGGGCCGACCAATGCCAATTCGTAGAAATTGGTGTTGCGGGTCGCCGCCATGCAGTGACGATGGGCCGGGCCGCAGGCATGGATCTCGACATCGACGCCGAAGGCCTCGGCGAGATGGGCGATCTTCATCGCACCGGTGATGCCGAGATCGTATTCGGGATCGGAGCGCAGCGCGTCGGTGCCGCCATTGATCAGGAAATCGGCCTTGGGCTCGAATCCGCGCAGATATTCGGTCTGCAGGATCGGCGTCTTCAGCATCTCGCGCAGCTTCTTGTGGGCGAAGGCCGAGACGCCGCAATCGCGCATCGGGTCCTCGTACCAGAAGTAATTGCCCTCGTCGCAGGCGCGCCCGACATAGAGTGCATCGGCGAAGGTCCGAAGCTCGTTGGCGGGGTCGAGCATCAGGGTCATCCGGTCGCCGACGGCCTTGGCGACATGCAGCACGTTGGCGGCCTCCTCGCGCGCATCGCCATCGTGCCAGCCATGGACCTTGAAGGCGCGATAGCCGAGATCATAGCAGTGCTCGGCGAAGTCGACGAAGGCCTCCTTGCTGTCGAGCCCGCCATTGCGGTCGCCATGATAGGTCGAGGCATAGGTCTTGAGCTTCGTGCGGTAGCCGCCGAGCAGTTGCGAGACCGAGGCGCCGAAGCGCTTGCCGGCGAGGTCCCAGAGCGCGATGTCGATCGGCCCGATGCCCATGCCGTCATGCTGGCGCAGCTCGCGCTTCATGTCGTTCCAGATCTCCTCACGGTGATCGGGATCACGGCCGAGGATGTTGGGCGCGAGCGAAAGCGTCTGCGCCATGGTGGCGCGGGTGCCGCCCCAGTGCATGACGTATTGCCCCTCGGCGCCGTCCTCGCTGCGGATGATCACGGCGAACTTGGTCAGTCGCAGCTCGGAATTGGGCTTGTAGCCGATATTGTAGACGGCGCGGGCGTTCTCGGCGGACGGCCCGAGATTCCTGGCCTCGAACGAGAATTCGACGATCTCGACTTCGCTGATCCTGGTCATGGGAAATTCCCTTAGAAACCGGCGACGCGCGGCAGCCACAGGCTGAGCGCGGGCACATAGGTGATGATGGCGAGGGCGACGATCAGCGCGATCAGGAAAGGCCAGAGCTCGCGGAAGAGCGGCCCGAGCTTCTCACGGGTGATCGCCATGGCGACGAAGCAGAGCACCCCGACCGGCGGCGTGACCTGGCCGATGACGAGATTGACCAGCAGAACGATGCCGAAATGCACGAGGTCGATCTGCAATGCCGTCAGCAGCGGCAAGAGGATCGGCACCAGGATGATCATGATCGCGATCGTCTCCATGAACATGCCGGCGATCAGCAGGGCGATGTTCAGGATCAGCAGCACGACCATCGGGTCGGTCGAGATCGACTTCATGAAATCGGTGACGAGCTGGGGCGCCTGATCGACGGCGAGGATCCAGCTGAAGGGCGAGGCCGCCGCGACGATGGCGAGGATGACCGCCGTCTCGCGCGCCGTGCCGATCAGGATCGTCGGCAGGTCGGCGAGGCGGATCGTGCGATAGACCAGCATGCCGACGACCAGCGAATAGGCGGCTGCGACGCCGGCGATCTCGGTCGCGGTGAAGAGCCCGGCGCGGAAACCGACGATGATCAGCACCGGCATCAGCAGCGCCAGCGAAGCGTATCTGAATTCCGTCCAGAGATTGGCCAGCGAGAAGGCTCCGGCCGGCCGGAAATCGCGCTTCAGCGCCATGATGGCGATGGTCGCCATGATGCAGCCGGCCATGACGAGGCCCGGGATGATGCCGGCGACGAACAGGCTGCCGAGCGAAATATTCGCCTGCCAGGCATAGACCACCATCAGGATCGAGGGCGGGATGATCGGCCCGAGCGTCCCAGCGACCGCCGAGAGCGCGGCGCCGAAGGCGCGCGGATAGCCCATCTTCTCGAGTTGCGGCACGAACACCCGCGCCGCCGCGGCCGTGTCGGCGACCGACGAGCCGGAGATCCCCGAGAGGAAGACCTCGCCGACGACGAGGGTATGGGCAGGGCCGCCGCGGATATGGCCAACCAGCGCCTTGGTGAAGCTGAACAGCCGTTCGGAGATGCCGGACGCGTTCATCAGCGATCCCGCGAGCGTGAAGAGCGGGATCGCCAGCAGCGGGAAGGACTGCACGCCGGCGACGATGCGCTGCGCCGCCACGGTGAGCGGGATGCCCTCCATGAAGATCACCAGCAGGGCCGAGCCGGCCATGGCGATCCAGATCGGCGTGCCCACGACGATGAGCAGTGCGAAGGCGCAAAGGAGCAAGGTCACCATGGCCGCTACTCGCGCGTCGTGATGTCGGACCAGAGCGCGCCGGCGGGGCCCTCATCCAGCAGGTTGCGCAGGAGGTGCAGCAGCGAGAGCAGGCTGCCGACGAAGAGCGGCGCGATCATCCAGCCGGCCGAGATCCCGAGCATCGGCGTCAGGTTCGGCATTTCACGCTGGAGATAGCGCCAGGAGAAGAAGGTCAGCGTGCCCAGCACCACCGCCGTCGCCAGGAAGGCGAGCAGGCCGAAGGCGCGGGCGAGCCAGCGCGGCGCGAACATCACGATGACGTCGATGATGATGTGGGTGCGGGCGTGGAAGGCGCTGGCGATGCCGAGGAAGACCATCCAGGCGAAGAGCAGCAGGATGAGTTCCTCCGACCAGGTCAGCGGGTCGCTCAGCACATAGCGGAAGACGACGGCCACGCAGACCAGCGTCGCGATGGCGGCGTGGAGGACAGCCAGGGCAGCGTCCTCCACGCAGCTCGACCAGTCGTCGAGCCGCCGTATCAGGTTGAGGCCAGTCATCGTGCCGGACTAGCGCTGGCGCTGCTTGTCGATCGAGGCGAGCACGCGGTCGAGATGGGCCTTGCCCCAACGGCCTTCCATCGCGGTGGCGACGACCTTGGACTTGGCGGCGAAGGCGTCCCGATCGACATCCTCGATGATCTTGGAGCGGCCGGACTTGCGGATGTCCTCCAGCATCGAGGCTTCGCGCTTCTGCTGGAGATAGGTGTTCATCGCCGAGGCGCGGGCAGCTTCCGCGAACAGCACCTCGCGATGCTCGGGCTTGAGCTTGGCGAGGCTGTCCTTGTTGATGACGATCATGTTGTTCTGGAGCATGTGCTTGGTCATCGCGACGAAGCCCTGCACCTCGTAGAACTTGCGCGAGAAGATCGTCGGGATCGGATTCTCCTGTCCGTCGACCGTCTTCTGCTGCAGCGCGGTGTAGACCTCGCCGAAGGGCACCGGCGTCGGCGCCGCGCCATAGGCCTTGATCATCTCGACCCAGACCGGGCTCTCCGGCACGCGGATCTTCAGGCCCTGCAGGTCCTCGGGCTTCTTCACGGCGCGGTCGAGCGTCGTCATGTTGCGCCAGCCCCAGTACCAGATGCGGCTGACCGGCACGATGTTGTGCTTGTCGCGCAGCTCGTCGAAAATCGGATCGAAGGCGTCGGAGCGAATGACGGCTTCAGCCTCGGTCCAGTCCTTCCAGAGGAAGGGCGCGCTCGGGATTTCCAGCGCCGGCACCAGCGAGGAGGCAGCGGCCATCGAAGGCGCGGAGAGGTCGAGCGCGCCTTCCTTGACCTGCTTGAAGAGATCGACCTCCTTGCCAAGCTGCTCAGCCGGGAAGACGCGGATGGTGACGGCGCCGCCCGTGCCCTTGTTCACCCGCTCGGCGAATTCCTGGAAGAGCTCGCCGGCGATCTCGGCGGTGGTGTTGGCGTGGCCGAAGCGCAGGGTCTGCGCCTGTGCCGCGCCGGCGATGAAGCTGCCGGCGATCAAGGCCGCTACGGCGATGCGTTTCAAGATCATGCTTGTCCTCCCTGATGTTGAACCGGGCCGTTTTCGGCCTCGGGGCAGTTGCAGCTATTTGATCAGCCGCTCGTAAGAGCCTTCGAGATGCAGGCGCATCGCTTGCGCCGCGGCGTCGGGATCACCCGCTTCGAGCGCATCGACGATGCGGAAATGTTCCTGATGGGTCAGGCCGACATCCTGCTCGCGCGTCAGGTAGAGGCGCGAGATGTGCAGGTGGAAGCGCAGGTCGTCATAGCTCTTGAGCGCGACCTGGTTGCCAGCGGCCTGCAAGATGATGCGGTGGAAGCGGTCGTCGCCCTCGGTGAAGCCGCGATGGCTGCGGTATTCGCGTGAGGGCGCGCCCGCCATCATGACCGCGACCTCGTCACGCAGCGCCTGGATGACATCCGGGCCGGGCCGGCGCCTGGCCGCCTCGGCCGCCGCCCAGGGCTCGATCACGCCGCGGAAGGTGTAGATGTCCTCGTAATAGCGCTGGTCCGGCAGGGGCGCGGTGGCGAAACCGATGAAGGGCTCGGCCTTGACCAGCCCCTCGGCGACAAGCCGCGCCAGCGCCTCGCGGATCGGCGTCGAGGAGACCTGAAGCTCGCGCGCCAGCCCGTCGACATTGAGCTTCTCGCCAGGCGCATAGGCCTGATCGAGGATGCGCTCCTTGATCGCCTCGTAGACCTGGTCGCCGAGCACGACCCGCTCGATCTTGCGCGCTCCACTCAAACTTTCATATCCTATATCTTGGATCGTGCATGATCCTGAGACGGGCTATCCGCAGAGTCAACCCGCGGGGCTGACGAAACCGGCGGCACGCGATCGACCGCCGACTCAAGCTGAGTGCGAATCGAATCATGCGATTCTGCTGACCATCCCCTGTCGGAATCGACGGCTCGGCATCGCTCGCTAGCGGAACAAACCGCAGCATTCTCAGGCCCTACCGTCTCCGCGAGGGTGAAAGCCGCAGCCAAGGACACCCCTTCGCGATCATACGGCCAGAAGCGCTTCAACCACCGGCCCGGCCACATCCCCAGCTTCGTGGCACCAGCGCAACCAACGCCTCAATACCTTGAAAATAAATGAGTTTCATCCACAAACGTGGCATGCGCTGACGACTTCTCCCCATATGGAGCCCAGGCGATTTACTGCTCGTTAACCATTCGATTCCTACATCTGAGGAACCGAAAATTTACCAAGATGACCGCCGTGTTAACCCAACCCCGGCCGATCCGCCTCAAGGGGCGTTCCTACCTTGCGCTGACGCTGACACCGGAGCTGCCTTTCGAGGATTGGCTGGTGCGGCTCGACGATCTCGCCGGCCGCTCCGCCGGTTTCTTCCTGCGGCGGCCGGTGGTGCTGGACGTCGAAGGGCTGGAGATCGACCGCGCCCAGCTGCGCGATCTCGTCGGCAAGCTCGGCACCCGCAATGTCCGGATCATGGGCATCGAGGGCGCCCGCCCCTCCATGCTCGGGGCCGACCTGCCACCGGCCATGTCGGGCGGTAAGGCGACCGGCGACATCGAGGAGCCTGCGGCGACACCGGTCAACGAGCCCCCTGCCCCCGCTGCGATCGAGAACGTGACCGACATGCCCGCCGCGCCGCTGCCCACCACGGGTGCGCCGGCCTCGCTTGTCGTGACCCAACCGGTGCGTTCCGGACAATCCATCTTTACCGAGGGCGACATCACCATCCTCGGCTCGGTCGCCTCCGGCGCCGAGGTCATCGCCGGCGGCTCGATCCACATCTACGGCACGCTACGCGGCCGGGCGATGGCGGGCACGCTCGGCAACGCCGCCGCGCGCATCTTCTGCCGCAAGCTCGAAGCCGAGATGGTCGCCATCGACGGCTTCTACAAGACGGCCGAGGACCTCGAGCCCGGCCTGCGCGGCAAGCCCGCCCAATTCTGGCTGGAAGGCGAGACCTTCACGGCCGGGTCAATGGCTTAAATCGACAGACGGCGCGTCCCCAGGAACTAGGAGAGGTCAATGGGCAAGGTCATCGTGGTCACATCGGGCAAGGGCGGCGTCGGCAAGACGACGTCCTCCGCCGCCCTCGGCGCAGCGCTGGCGCAGAACGGCGACAAGGTCGTGGTCGTCGACTTCGATGTCGGCCTGCGCAATCTCGACCTCGTCATGGGCGCAGAGCGGCGCGTGGTCTACGACCTCGTCAACGTCATCCAGGGCGAGGCCAAGCTGACGCAGGCGCTGATCCGCGACAAACGGCTGGAATCGCTCTATCTGCTGCCGGCCTCGCAGACGCGCGACAAGGACAACCTCACCGCCGAGGGCGTCGAGAAGGTCATCGGTGCGCTCAGGACCCATTTCGACTGGGTGATCTGCGACAGTCCGGCCGGCATCGAGCGCGGCGCCACCCTCGCCATGCGCCATGCCGACATCGCGATCGTCGTGACCAACCCGGAAGTCTCTTCGGTGCGCGATTCCGACCGCATCATCGGCCTGCTCGATTCGAAGACGGCGAAGGCCGAGGCCGGCGAGCGCATCGAGAAGCACCTGCTCCTCACCCGCTACGACCCCGCCCGGGCCGAGCGCGGCGACATGCTCAAGGTCGACGACGTCCTCGAGATCCTGTCGATCCCGCTGCTCGGCATCATCCCCGAGAGCATGGACGTGCTGCGCGCCTCCAATATCGGCTCGCCGGTCACCCTGGCGGATGAGCGCAGCGCCCCGGCCCTCGCCTATTTCGACGCGGTCCGTCGGCTCAAGGGCGAGAGCCTGCCCGTCACCATCCCCGGCGAGAAGCGCGGCTTCTTCGGCAAGATCTTCGGAAGGAAAGCGGCATGAACCTGCGTCGTCTCTTCTTCCGCACCCAGTCGGCTCCGGCCGCACGCGAGCGCCTGCAGGTCCTGCTCGCCCATGAGCGCCTGTCCTCCGACGGCTCCGACCTCGTCACCAAATTGCGCGACGAGATCCTGCAGGTGATCGCCCGGCATGTGCAGGTCGACAGCGACAAGGTCAACGTCCGGATGGAACGCGGCGCCCAGGTCTCGACATTGGCCGTCGACATCGAGATCCCGTTCGACGCGGGCAAGAAGGCGGCCTGAGGGCCGCCTTTTCCTTTTTAAGGCCGGCCTTACATCACTGCCGGGCCGCGGCCGTCATACTCGGCGTCGGTAACCTTCTCCAGCCAATCGACGACCTTGCCGTCCTTGGCTTCCTGGACGGCGATATGCGTCATCGCCGTCTGCGGCCCGGCGCCGTGCCAGTGCTTCTCGTCCGGCGGGAACCAGACCACGTCGCCCGGCCTGATCTCCTCGACCGGCCCGCCCCAGCGCTGTACCCGGCCGAAGCCGGCGGTGACGACCAGCGTCTGGCCGAGTGGATGGGTGTGCCAGGCGGTACGCGCACCGGGCTCGAAGGTGACGCTGGCGCCCTGCACGCGCTCTGGCGCATGTGGGTTGAACAGCGGATCGATGCGGACGGTGCCGCTGAACCAGTCGCCCGGCCCTTTTGCCGATGGCCGGGTTCCGGCGCGGATGATGTCCATGGCTGTCTCCTCGGGCCTGCGGTCGTCCTGAAAACGAGACCGATAATCTAGTCACGCCAATGCCTGGATAGAATGGGCAGCTGGCATCAATGGAAATCGCGCGATTTCGGCAGGATCCGGACATTGCGAGGATGGCGCGCCCGCGGGATCTGCGGATGCTGGAACTCGTCGGCGCGGGTCAGCACGATCTCGGCCTGGTGCGTGTCGGAGAGGCTGAGCAGTTCGATCGAGCGGTCGACGACGCGCTTTGCCATCAGGTGGACGACACCCTCCGGGCTCTTCTGCACCCGGCCCTCGACCAGGAGCAGCCGCGCCGCCATGACCTCTCGGCGGAAGCGCTCGAAATCGCGGGCCCAGAGCACGACATTGGTGATGCCGGTCTCGTCCTCCAGCGTGATGAAGATGGCATTGCCCTTGCCGGGACGCTGGCGCACCAGCACGACCCCGGCAACGCTGGCCCAGCTGCCGTCACGCGTCGCTGAAATCTGTTCGCAGCTGACGACGCGCTCGCCGGCGAAACGGGGTCGCAGCAGGCCCATCGGATGGCCCTTCAGCGAGAGCCGCGCCGTCTGGTAGTCGGCGACGACATGCTCGGCGAGCGGCATCGCCGGCAGCGCCATCGCCCGTTCCGCGCCGAGCTCGCGCGCCTGCGCCGCCTCGAACAGCGGCAGCGCCTCGTCATCCGGCAGGCGGCGCACCGCCCAGAGCGCCTCGCGCCGGTCGAGCCCGAGCGAGCGGAAGGCGTCGGCATCGGCGAGCAGACGCATGGCGCGGGCCGGCAGGCGGGCACGGCGGGCGAGTTCCTCGACATCGCGATAGGGCTCGGCCCGGGCCTCGACGAGACGCTCCGCCCAGTCCTCCTTGAAGCCGTCGAGCTGGCGCAGGCCGAGGCGCAGGGCCCAGGGGCTTTTCCAGCCCGGCCCTCCCGACTCCAGCAGATTGTCCCAGGCGCTGGAATTGACGTCGATCGGGCGCGGCTCGACGCCGCCATTCTCCTGCGCCTCCCGGACGATCTGGGCCGGGGCGTAGAAGCCCATGGGCTGCGAGTTCAGCAGCGCCGCAGCGAAGATCGCCGGATGATGGCATTTCAGCCAGGAGGAGACATAGACCAGCTTGGCGAAGGAAGCGGCATGGCTCTCGGGGAAGCCATAGCTGCCGAAGCCCTTGATCTGCTCGAAGCAGCGCTGGGCGAAATCGCGCTCATAGCCGCGCTCGACCATGCGCTCGACCATCATCGCCTCGTATTGGCCGATAGTGCCGACATTGCGGAAGGTCGCCATGGCGCGGCGCAGGCCATTGGCCTCGGGATCGGTGAATTCAGCCGCCGTCATGGCGAGCTGCATGGCCTGCTCCTGGAAGAGCGGCACGCCGAGGGTGCGTTTCAGGACATGATAGAGTTCGTCCTTGTCTCCATGCTCCGGTGCCGGCGAGGGATAGCTGACCTCCTCGATCCCGGAACGCCGCTTCAGATAGGGATGCACCATATTGCCCTGGATCGGCCCGGGCCGGACGATCGCGACCTGGATGACGAGGTCGTAGAACTCCTTCGGCTTCAGGCGCGGCAGCATGTTGATCTGTGCCCGGCTTTCGACCTGGAAGACGCCGAGAGACTCGCCTCGCTGGAGCATGGCGTAGGTATCGGGATCCCCATGCGGGACATCGGCGAGTCCTAAGTCGATGCCTTCCTTATCACGCAGCAGGTCGAACGCCTTGCGGATGCAGGTCAGCATGCCCAGAGCGAGCACATCGACCTTCATCAGCCGCAACGCGTCGATGTCGTCACGGTCCCATTCGATGAAGGTGCGGTCCGCCATCGCGGCATTGCCGATCGGCACGGTCTCGTCGAGGCGCCCGCGCATCAACACGAAGCCGCCGACATGCTGCGAAAGATGACGCGGGAAGCCGAGCAGGCGCACGGCGAACCGCACGGCCTGCGCGATCACCGGATTGTCGGGATCGAGCCCGGCCTGGCGAATCTGGTTGCGGGTAATATCCGAGCCCCAGCTACCCCATTGCGTCGAGGCGAGGCGAGCGGTGACATCCTCGGTCAGCCCCAGCGCCTTGCCGGCCTCGCGAATGGCGCTGCGCGGCCGGTAATGGATCACGGTCGCGGCGATGCCGGCGCGATGGCGACCATATTTCCAATAGATCCACTGGATCACCTCCTCGCGCCGCTCATGCTCGAAATCGACATCGATATCGGGCGGTTCGCGCCGCTCTTCCGAGATGAAGCGGGCGAAGAGCAGGGTGTGCTCGTCCGGATCGACCGCGGTAATGCCGAGCGCATAGCAGACGGCTGAGTTGGCGGCCGAACCGCGTCCCTGGCAGAGGATGCCGCGGCCTTCGGCGAATTCGACGATCTGGCGAATGGTCAGGAAATAGCGGGCGTATTCGAGCTTGCCGATCAGGACGAGTTCGTCATCGACCTGTTTCTGAACCTTCTGCGGGATGCCGTCAGGATAACGCATCGGCAGGCGCCGGCGCACCAGTTCCTCCAACCAGCCTTGCGGCGTCCAGCCGGGCGGGACCGGCTCGTCCGGATACTCGTATTTCAGTTCCTTGAGATCGAATGCGATGCGGCCGAAGAGATGCTGCGTCTCTTCGATCGCCTCCGGCGCCTCCTTGAAGAGGCGGGCCATCTCCTGAGGCGGCTTGAGATGGCGCTCGGCATTGGCTTCGAGCAGGCGGCCGGCCTTGTCGATCGTCGTGCCCTCGCGGATGCAGGTCAGCAGGTCCTGCAGGTCGCGCTGCTCCGGAGCGTCATAGAGCACGTCATTGGTGGCGATCAGCGGGGTGCGGGTCGGCGCCGCAATGCTTTTCAGCCGGGCGAGGCGGCGGCGATCGTCGCCGCGGCGCGACATGATCGCGGCGAGCCAGACCGCACCGGGCGCGGCGGCATCGAGCCGGGTGAGGGTCTCGGAGAGGCCGTCGAGCCGGCGCTCCGGCATGACGATCAGCAGGAGGTCGCGGGCATCGTTCAGCAGGTCGTCGAGGGTGAGGATGCACTCGCCCTTGGCGCCGCGCAGATTGCCTGTCGTCAACAGGCGGCAGAGCCGGCCCCAGCCGGCGCGGTTGGCAGGATAGGCGACGATGTCGGGTGTGCCGTCGGCGAAGACGAGGCGGCTGCCGGTAGCGAGTTTGAAGCGCTTCGCCATCACCTGGAGCTGGGGCAAGGTGAAGGGTAGGTCGGCGAAGGCAGGGTTCTCGACCCAGATATATTCGCCGGGGCTGCCGCCCTCGCGGATCTTCTCGGGAGCCAGCACGCCATCCTCGCGCAGGTCGCGCAGCGCGCTCCAGGCCCTCACCACGCCGGCGACGGTGTTGCGGTCGGCGATGCCGAGGCCGGCCTGGCCGAGCAGCAGCGCGGTCATCACCAGGTTCGGCCCGGGCGAGGCACCGCGCAGGAAGGAGAAGTTCGTCGCGGCGACGGGTTCGGCATAGGAGGTCATGCGAACAGCCCGTGCAGATACCAGCGCGGCGCGGTCGTCTCGCGGCCATAGAGGCCAGCGCGGAAGAGCCAGAAGCGACGGCCTTGCGCATCCTCGACGCGGTAATAGTCGCGCGCGTATTCGCCCGGTCCATCGCGCCACCAGTCCGGCGCGATCCGCTCCGGCCCCTCGGCGCGGGCGATCTCGTGCAGCACGCGCCGCCAGCGGAAGCGCAGAGGCGGACCGTCCGGCACCTCGGCCAGGGTCTCGACCGGCTGTGGCGGCTCGAAGAGCTGGAGCGGACGAGCTGGCGGCTCGTCCGGCTGGGTAACGGGCCAGGGTAGCGCCTCATCCGACTTGGCAGCTGCCGGGACAAGCGCTGCCTCGCGCTCAGGCTGATGACTGTCCTGCGCAACAAAGCGCAAGACGCGCTCGCGGCCGAAGCGAGCGACCAGCCGGTCGACCAGATCAGCTACGGCTTCCTCCTCGACGGCGCGCCCGTCGAGGCTCGCCTGCGGCGTGCCGAGCGGCTCGCAGACCGGCACGGCAAGCCTGATCGCATCATAGCCGAAGCCGGGGTCGAGCGGATCGGCCAGGCTGTCGATGCGCTCGCGATAGAGCCGCAGGATCGCGGCGGCATCGCGCGAGGGCCGGCCGGTCTCCAGCTGAAGCCTTCGCACCGCGCCATCGCTGCGGAAAAAGCTGACCTCGAAAGCGCGCCCGCCATCGCCGCGGGCCTCGAGCAGGCGCCCGGCCTCGCCGAGCAGGCGGGCGACGATCGCCTCCAGCCCGTCGGTATCCTGTAGCGGATCGGGGAAATGCCGCTCGACCACGCAATCAGGCGGCGGCCGCAAGGGCGTGATCCGGGCATCCTCTTGGCCAAGGATGCGGCGCAGCTTCGTGACCAGCGCCTCGCCGAAGCGGGCGGCAAGCGTGTGCGAGGGCCGCCCGGCGAGATCGCCCAGCGTCTTCAGCCCGGCGCGCGACAGGGCGATAACCGTTTCGGACGAAGCCTCCAACGCTGCGACCTGCAGCGGCAGCGTCCGCTCTTCATCCTCGCCCGGTAACGAGATGGCGCAGCGGCCGAAGCGAGAAAGGGCGCGGGCCGCATGCGGCGTACCGGCTATGCTGGCGAAGACGGTGAGCCCGAGCCAATCCATGCTGCGGCCGACGCGCTGGCGCAGCGCCGCCTCACCACCGAAGAGATGGGCGCAACCGGTGATGTCGAGCACCAGCCCATGCGGCGGATCGAGCGCGACGAGCGGGGTGAAGCGGTCACAGAGCGCGGCGAGCCATTCGATCAGGCGCTGGTCGGCGGCCGGATCGGCCTCGACCACCGTCAATTCCGGTATGCGGGCGCGAGCATCGGCCAGGGTCAGGCCGCGGGTCAGGCCGAGCGCGACGGCGCGCTTGTCGCAGTCGGCGAGGCGCAGCGCGCCGCGATCCTGCTCGACCAGGACGAGCGGGCGCTCATCCGGCCCGGCGGAGCCCCGCCGGCACAGGCGCTCGCTCGCCAAATACGGAAACCAGAGGGCGAGATAGCGGCGCTGCATCCTTTCTGCCTCCCTTCCCCCCGATCCGGTCCCGGAAACATCGTTCGTCACGGTTCCACTCCACACGCCACTCACGCTCACCAAGGCCGCCGCGATGGCGCAGCAGCCGTAATCCGAAGGCGGGATCGCCCGGCGCCTCCGCCTCCCGCGCCCGCGACGGCAAAGCGCGCACCTGCCAACGCGTGCTGGCGGCGCTGGGCTCCGGCTGCGCGGCTACCCGCAACAATAAGGTCAGGACGCCGGAGGTCTCCGCCGCCAGGGCCAGGCGGCGGCTAGCAGTCAGGTCGAACTGGCGCGGCGCGCCCCAGGGCTCGATCAGCGTCGCCCCGAGCGCGGCGCAGCGCGCCGCTTCCGCCCCGGCCCGCAGCGCGCCCTCGCCGTCCCTGACCCTGACCAAGAGGATCTGCGCGGGATCGAGCCCGAGCTCGGCCAGGCCCGGCGGATGCAGGCGCCCGGCCTCGGCATCGAGGAAATCCTGCCGGACCCAGAGCACCGGCCGCGAGCCGGCGGCACGCAGGGCCAAGGCCGCGGCGAAGCCCGTCGCGGCCGGGAGATCGGCTCCGGCCGAGGCGTAGACCTCATGCAGGGCGGAGCGCGCGATGCCGCCGCCCAGCGGCTCGTCGAGCGAGGGCGTCCCCAAAGCGACGCGCTCCACCGGCGAAAGCTCGCGCGACAGCCCCGCCAGAGCGAGGCTCTGCCGCAAGGCAGCCAGAGAACGGGTGGAAGCGTCTGCCATCGGAGTATATGTTCACTTTTTGTTCCAGATATAAAGCGACTCCAAAACACTCCGGAGTCAAGCCCACACACGCTCCCGCTTGCCTGCGGGCGCCTCACTGCTGTCATATCAGGGCAAACCGGATCGCTTATCAGCCCCGCGCCGCCCAGCTTGCGGCCTCGCCTGGAGACCGCCATGAGTTCGGGACTGTTCGCCCTCCTCGACGACGTCGCAGCCCTGGCCAAGGTCGCTGCGGCCGCACTAGACGACGCCGCGGCGCAGGCGACCAAGGCCGGCGCCAAGGCGGCCGGCATCGTCATCGACGACGCGGCGGTGACGCCGCGCTATGCCGTCGGCTTCGCGGCGGAACGCGAGCTGCCGATCATCGGCAAGATCGCGCTCGGCTCGCTGAAGAACAAGCTGCTTTTCCTGCTGCCGGCGGCGCTGGTGCTCAGCCTGGTCGCGCCCTGGGCGATCACGCCGCTGCTGATGGCGGGCGGCGCCTATCTCTGCTTCGAGGGCTTCGAGAAGGTCTACGAGCTCGTCGTGCCGCATGCGCATCACGACGAGGCCGCCGGCGAGGGCGGCACCAACATCCTCGACTCCAAGGAGCTTGAGAACCAGAAGATCGCCGGTGCGATCAAGACCGACTTCATCCTCTCGGCCGAGATCATGGCGATCACGCTCTCCGGCGTCACCACCTCCTCCTTCTGGATGCAAGCGCTGGTACTGGCCGTGGTCGGCCTCGGCATGACCGTGCTGGTCTATGGCGTCGTCGCCCTGATCGTGAAGGCTGACGATGCCGGCGTCGCCCTGTCGCGCAGCGGCATCCTGCCGGTCCGGCTCCTCGGCCGCGGGCTCGTCTCCGGCATGCCGCCCTTCCTCAAGCTGCTGAGCGCGGTCGGCACCGCGGCGATGCTCTGGGTCGGCGGCGGCATCATCATCCACGGCCTCGCCGGCTATGGGCTCGCCGGGATCGAGCATGCCATTCACGATGTCGCCGTCATGGTCGGAAAGGTCTGGCCGCCGCTCACGGGCGTGCTGGAATGGCTGACGACAGCGGCTGCCTCCGCGGTGTTCGGGCTCATCGTCGGCGGGCTTTGCCTCATCGGCATGCATTTCATCGTCGAGCCGATCCTGAAGGCGCGGCGCGGCGGCGGAGTGAAGCCGACAGCCCTGCCGGAAAAGCAGACCCACTAGGCAGCAACGGACCCGCACGACGGCCCGAAATCTGCTAGCGCTGGCAACCGGTCCGGCTCGCGGACCGCGGTGCCTCCATGCTGCAGTTCCTTGCCACCAGCACGCCCTTCTTCGCTGTGATCGCGCTCGGCGCCTTCACGGCCTGGCGCGGGCTGTTCAGTGCCGACGCGGTCAGGGTGTTCAACACCTTCGCCTTCATGGTGGCGACGCCGGCGATGGTGCTGCGGGTGATGTCGCGCCAGCCGATCGCGGAATTGTGGAACGGCATCTTCTTCGCCGCGCTGGCGCTGATCGGGGTCGCGGTGCTCGCGCTTGCCATCACCCTGCAGCGACGCCTGCTCGGCCTGCCCTTCCCGAATGCCGTATCGCGGGGCCAAGCGCTGGTCGGCGGCAATTTCGCCTTTCTCGGCATTCCGCTGATGCTCGCCTTCCTCGGCGACAGCGCCGCGGCGCCGATCGCGATCGGCCTGATCTGCGACACCGCCCTGATCGTGCCGCTCTCGATCGGGCTGATCGAGGCCGGACGCGGCAAGGGCTCACCATTGGCGATCGCGCTCAAGCTCGTGCGCGGCACGATCGTCAACCCGTTCATGCTCTCGATCATGGCTGGCATCGCCCTGTCGCTGAGCGGGATCGCGCTGCCGGAGCCGGTCGACCGTTTCCTGCTCTTCCTCGGCGCCTCGGCGGCGCCAGTCGGCGTCTTCGCGCTGGGGATCGCCGCCTTCCAGTGGAGCCGCCAGGGCAGATTGCCCCTGCGCGGCGTGCTGCCGCTGGTCGTCGGCAAGCTCGTCTTGCATCCCTTGCTGACTTGGGTGGTGCTGGCGCTGGTGCTGAAGCTCGATCCGTTCTGGGTCCAGGCCGGCGTGCTCTATGCGGCGCTGCCGATCGCGGCCAATGTTTTCGTCATTTCCGAACGCTTCGATACCGGCAGCCGCCCGATCGCGGCCGCGATCGTGATCTCGACCGCCGCAGCCGCCCTCACCTTCCCCCTCGCGATCTGGCTGATCTCGCCCTGATCGCCTGCCCGGAGACATCCATGCCCAGCCAGCTCTTTCAGCCCTTCGATCTCGGCGGCCTGCACCTGTCCAACCGCATCGTGATCGCGCCGATGTGCCAGTACTCGGCGGAGGACGGTTCAGCCACCGACTGGCACCTGATCCATCTCGGTAACCTATCCTTGTCGGGTGCCGGGCTGCTGATCATCGAGGCGACGGCGGTCGAGCCGGAGGGGCGGATCAGCCCGGACGATCTCGGTCTGTGGAGCGATGCCAACGAAGCGGCGCTGGGGCGTGTGCTCGACGCCCTCCGCCGTCATTCCGACATGCCTGTTGGCATCCAGCTCGGCCATGCCGGCCGCAAGGCCTCGGTGTACTCGCCCTGGACCGGCGGCGGGCAGCGTCCGCTCGAGGATCGCGGCTGGCAGCCGCTCGCTCCCTCAGCCTTACCGATGCAGGCCAATGACCGGCCGCCGCTGCCGATCGATTCAGCCGGGTTGAAGCGAATCCGCGAGGCCTTCGTCGCGACGGCGCGCCGGGCGGCGCGGCTCGGCCTGCAGGCGATCGAGCTGCATTGCGCCCATGGCTATCTGCTGCACCAGTTCCTGTCGCCGCTGGCGAACCAGCGCGACGATGCCTATGGCGGCTCGCTGGAGAACCGCATGCGCTTTCCGCTGGAGGTCTTCGATGCGGTCCGCGAGGCGGTTCCAGCCGCGATCCCGGTCGGCGTGCGCGTCTCCGGGACCGACTGGGTTGAGGGCGGCTGGGACATCGGCCAGACCGTCGCCTTCTGCGAGGCGCTGAAGGCGCGTGGCGTCAGCTTCATCCACGTTTCCAGCGGCGGCGTCTCGGCGGCGCAGAAGATTGCGCTGTCGCCTGGCTACCAGGTGCCGCTGGCCCGGGCGGTGAAGGCGGCGACGGGCGTGCCGACCATCGCCGTCGGCCTGATCACCGATTACGAGCATGCCGAGGCGGTCGTCGCGGGCGGCGATGCCGACATGGTCGCGCTGGCGCGCGGCATCCTCTACGAGCCACGCTGGCCCTGGCATGCCGCCGCCCATCTCGGCGCCAGCGTCAAGGCGCCGAAACAGTATCTGCGCTCGCAGCCGAGCCGGTTCCGGACGCTGTTCGAGAGCTGAGGGCAGGCAGGCTCAATCGCCCGGCTGCGCGCCCTCATAGCCCTCGATGATGACGAGGTCGACCGGGCCGACCTTGGCGAGGTGCTGCACCGCCGCCTGGTACTCCGGCGAGTCGTAGCAGGCGCGCGCCGTCTCGATGTCCTTGAACTCGATGACGACATTGTGCTTGCGGCCCTCGCCGCGAGCGAGCTTGTACTCGCCGCCCCGGACGACGAACCTTGCGCCGTATTTGGCGAAGGCGATGGCGTTGAGCGAGCGATAGGTGGCGTATTCCGACTCGTTCTGCACGTCGAGCCGGGCGATCCAGTAGCCTTTCGCCATGCTCAGGCTCCTTCGACCGCGATCAGGTCGATCTCGCCGGCGCCCTCGCGCAGCTTGCGTGCCTCGCCATACTCGGCCGAGAACAGATAGGCCTTGGCTGTTGCATAATCGGGGAATTCGAGGACGACGTTGCGGGCCCGGCCTTCGCCCTCGCCGACCGACATCTGGCCGCCGCGCACCAGGGGCGTGCCGCCATATTGCTTGATCACCTCGGACGCCTTGGCGGCGTAGACCGCCCATAGCGTCGCATTGGTCACCTTGGCGCGACCGATCACATATCCCTTGGGCATTTGCCGCTTCCGTATCCGATGGAAAGGAGCGGCAGACTAAGCGGCGCTCGCGATCTCGTCCATGACCGCGGCGGCCGCTGCACGCGGGTCTGCCGCGCGGATGATGGGACGCCCGACGACGAGATGGTCGGCGCCGGCGCGGATCGCCTCGGCCGGCGTAAGCGTACGCTTCTGGTCGCCGACGGCGCTGCCGGCCGGGCGGATGCCGGGGGTGACGATCGCCATGTCCGGCCCGATCACGCCGCGGACGATCTCGGTCTCGGCTGCGGAGCAGACGATGCCGTCGACCCCCGCGGTGCGGGCTTGCTGGGCGCGCATGCGCACGAGATCGCGTACCGCGAGCCCGTAGCCGGCATCCTTCAGGTCGCCATCGTCATAGGAGGTCAGGGCAGTGACGGCGAGCAGCTTCAGCGCCGCCTCGCCGCGCCCCTCAACCGCGCCGCGCATGGTCTGCGGATAGGCGTGAACGGTCAGGAAGGTGACGCCGAGCTTGGTCAGCGACTCCACGCCCTCGGTGACGGTGTTGCCGATGTCGTGCAGCTTGAGATCGAGGAAGACCTTCTTGCCCTCGGTCACAAGCTGGCGGGCGAGATCGAGCCCCCCAGCGAAGGCAAGCCGGTAGCCGATCTTGTAGAAGCTCGCCCCGTCGCCCAGCGTCGAGACGATGCGGTAGGCGTCCCAGACCGTCGGCACGTCGAGCGCAACGATCATGCGGTCCCGGAGATCATTGATCTTCTGCGTCATCGCCCTGCCCTCCACCTGCTCCTTGGTGAAAGGCACGATTCGAGTTGGCGCGCAAGGATTATCTCATTTTTGAGACAGATCTTCTTTTCGATCTGAGTGCAAAGGCGCGCCGCGGAACGCCTCACTCATCCTCGTCATGAGGCTTCGCCGCCAGCACCTGCGCGAACACTTGCGTCCAGACCTCCGGCGGCTGCGCACCTGACACCGCGAGCTTGCCGTCGACGATGAAGAACGGCACGCCGGTGACGCCGACCTTCTGGGCGTGCGCCTCGAGCCCGATCACGGTCTCGCGCAATTCGTCGTTGGCAAGCTCGTCGCGCGCAGCCTGCTCGTCGAAGCCCTGCTCGGCGGCGATCGCGACCAGCGTCTCGATATCGCCGATATCGCGCCCGTCCTGCCAATAGGCCTTGAACAGCGCCGCGGTCATCTCGCCGCCGCGCTGCACGGTCGCGGCAGCGGCGACGAGCATATGCGCCATGCGAGTGTTGACGCTCTTCGTCACCTTCGCCCAGTTGAAGGTGACTCCGCTCTCCAGCGCCGCCTCGGACAGGCGCAACTCGATCTCGCGGCGCTTGCCGGGTCCGAACTTGGCGTCGAGATAGGCGGTGCGGTCCATGCCGTCAGCCGGCATCTCCGGATTGAGCTCATAGGGCAGCCAGGTGATGGCGACACGCTCGGTGAGATTGTGATTGGCGAGTGCCGTTTCGAGCCGGGTCTTGCCGATGAAACACCAGGGGCAGGCGATGTCAGAGACGATCGCGAGCGGCAGCTTGTCCTGCATTGATGATCTCCGCTCAAACTGTTTGGACCGGGTCGCCGTAATGGGCGAGCAACGCGTCCGAAGTCAAAAGGGTCAGGCTTTCGGCCCGAGCCTGCGCGACCAGCATCCGGTCGAACGGGTCCTTGTGATGGCTCGGCAGCCTATCCAATACGAGAACGTGCTCCCCGAGCACCGGCATCTCGCGATAACCGTTGTCGAGCAGGCCACGCCGCAGAACCTGCAAACTGACAGAGAAATCCGCCCTTCCGAGGGCATTCTTGATCGCGATCTCCCACAGGCTGACGACGCTGAAGAGCAGTTCGTTGTCGGGATCCTGCAGCAGGTGCAGAGCTTTCGCGGACAACCGGTGTGGTTGTCCCGCACTCCATAACAGCAAATGCGTATCCAGCAGCAGCTTCACGAACGGCTTTCGAACAGGCTGACGATCTCCTCGGCTCCCATTCGGTCGAAATCGTCAGGCACGCTGATCTCTCCATCCATGAAGCCTATGCGCCGAACCAATCGGAGCTCCCCCTCATCGAGCGGCACGAGCTTGACCATCGGCTTTCCGGCCTTGGCAATAACGACGCTCTCGCCCTTCGACACCCGCTCGACCAAGCGCGAGAGATTGGTCTTGGCTTCGTGGATGTTCACTGTCTTCATGTCCGCTCTCGAACTTAGTTCATCGGACTTAGTCTAGCACCCAGCCTTTGGGATCGATACCGCAGTTTATATCGGCGGATAGGCGTGGAGATCGCCATGGCGATCCTCCGCGAAGCCTTGCGCGCCGGGCGTCTCGCAGCCCGAAAGGAAGGCGGGTCCGACCGGGATCTTGCCGGCTCCGCCAGGGATGTCGAGGATATAGGTCGGCTGGCACAGGCCGGAAAGGTTGCCGCGCAGGCTTTTGACGAGGGCTTGCCCCTCGGCCAGCGAGAGCCGGAAATGCGAGGTTCCCGGCGCGAGATCGGGATGGTGCAGGTAATACGGCTTGACCCGGTTCTCGACGAAGGCGCGCATCAGCGCCGACAGCGTCTCGACATCGGCGTTGACACCCCTGAGCAGCACGCTCTGGCTAACGAGGACATGACCGGCGTCGACAAGACGCGCCAAAGCAGCCTTCGATTCCGCAGTGAACTCGCGCGGATGGTTGGCGTGGACGGCGATGTAGCTCGCCTTGCCGGGAATGCGCAGCGCCCGGACATAGTCCTCGGTGATGCGCTCGGGCTGGACCATCGGCACGCGCGTATGCCAGCGCGCCACCTTGATATGCGGGATTGCGGCGAGGCGCTTCGCCACCTCGCGCACGCGACGGGCGGACAGGATCAGCGGATCGCCGCCGGTCATGATCACCTCCCAGATCTCCGGGCGGGAGGTCAGATAGGCGAGCGCGGCCTCGAGCTTGTCGCCGGTCAGGGCATCGCCGCCGGGGCCGACCATCTCGCGGCGGAAGCAGAAGCGGCAATAGACCGGGCAGGCGTGGACCAGCTTGAGCAGGGCCCGGTCCGGGTAGCGGTGGACCACGCCCTCGACGGGCGAATGCGCCTCGTCACCGATCGGATCGGCGAGTTCCTCCGGCAGCGTGGTCAGCTCGGCCGCAGCGGGAATGAACTGGCGGGCGATCGGATCGGCTTCGTCGGCGGGGTCGATCAATGCCGCGATCGCCGGCGTCACCGAGACGGCATAGCGCTTCGCCACCTGCGCCAGCATCTCGCGCTTTTCGGGCGCAACGAGGCCGCGCTCGACGAGGGCGTCGAGCGTCCTGAGCGGCTGGCCTGGCGGCTGGTGGATCGTCATCGCCCTCCCCTGCCCGGTTCCGCGACCGGCGTCCAGAGCACATCCTCGATCCGGCGCGCGCCGGTGGCGAGCATGACGAGCCGGTCGAAGCCGAGCGCGATGCCCGAAGCCTGCGGCATCAGCGCGAGCGCAGCCAGGAAATCCTCGTCGATCGGATAGCGCTCGCCATAGATGCGCTGCTTCTCGTCCATGTCGGCCTCGAAACGCCGACGCTGCTCGTCCGAGTCGGTCAATTCGCCGAAGGCATTGGCGAGCTCGACGCCACAGGCATAGAGCTCGAAGCGCTCGGCGACGCGCGGATCGCCCGGCTTCGGCCGGGCCAGCGCCGCCTCCGAGATCGGGTATTCGCACAGGATGGTGGCGCGGCCACGGCCGAGCTGTGGCTCGACCCTCTCGGAGAGGACGCGGCTGAAGATGTCGGACCAGCTGTCGTCCTCGGCGAGGCGGATACCGGCGGCCTGCGCCTGCGCGGCCAGCGCCGCGCGATCAGTCGCGCCATCGTCAGCGATCGTCGCCAGCAGGTCGATGCCGGCATGGCGGGCGAAGGCCTCGTGCAAGGTCACGCGCTCGGGCTCGGCGAAGGGATCGACCTCGCTGCCGCGCCAGCGCAGGAGCGTCGTGCCGGCGGCCCGCGCCGCCTCGGCCAGCAGCGCCGCGCAGTCCTGCATCAGCGCCTCATAGTTCTCGCCGGCGCGATACCACTCCAGCATGGTGAACTCTGGATGGTGCAGCGCCGTGCGCTCGCGATTGCGGAAGACGCGGGCGAAATCGAAGATGCGCGGCTCGCCGGCGGCCAGCAGCTTCTTGGCGGCGAATTCCGGCGAGGTGTGCAGGTAATAGGGATGGTCGGCGCCGGCGTCGTCGATCAGCGTCGTGGCAAAGCCGTGCAGATGCGTCTCGTTGCCGGGCGAGACCTGCAGGATCGCCGCCTCGACCTCGACGAAATCGCGGGCGTCGAACCAGCGCCGCAGCGCCGCCTTGATCCGACTACGGGCAAGAAGCATGGGGCGCCGGTCGGCATGGATGTCCGGCCGCCAGAAGGGCGGGTGGGTCTGGCTCATCACATCTCTCTATAGCGAAAGCCGCGCAAACCGGCCTGCGCGCTTCCGTTTGCGCCTCGAATGCGGTAGTGGCGCGGCACAGGAATTCGCATAGCGCGCGGACAGCGCCCGCGCCAGCCAAGGAAATAGTCACGTGGTCAAGGTCATCGCCTCCTCCGTCCGCAAGGGCAACGTCCTCGAAGTCGATGGGCATCTCTGCTCGGTGCTCTCGGCCGAGAGCTTCTTCCCGGGCAAGGGCACGCCGACGACGCAGATCGACATGCGCCGCATCGCCGACGGCGTGAAGGTCACGCAGCGCTACAAGACGACCGAGCAGGTCGAGCGCGCCTATGTCGAGGACCGCGACTTCACCTATCTCTATCAGGACGGCGAGCAATACGTCTTCATGAACCCCGAGACCTTCGACCAGCTTCCGGTCGATGGCGACGTGGTCGGCGACATGGCGCCCTATCTCCAGGAAGGCATGAAGGTCACGCTCTCGGTGTTCGACGACCGGGCCGTCGCGATCGAGCTGCCGCAGCGCGTCACCCTCGAAGTCGCCGAGACCGAGCCGGTGACGAAGGGCCAGACGGCCTCCTCCTCCTACAAGCCGGCGATCCTCTCGAACGGCGTGCGCAGCGCCGTGCCGCCGCATATCGGCGTCGGCACCCGCATCGTGGTGATGACGGCCGACGGCTCCTATGTCGAGCGCGCCAAGGATTGATCCAGGCGCCCGCTGACAGCGGCAGCAAAAGGCTTATATCGACGAATGCAGCGGGCCCTTTCCGGGCCCGTTTTCGCTGATGAGGGTTCTTCGATGCCGCTTTCCGCCTATGACGCCGTCTTCCCAGGTTTCATCCAGACCCTGAAGGCGCTCGACGCCATCCTCGACAAGGCGGTGGCCGAGGCCTCGCAGCGCAAGATCCAGGCGGAGGTGCTTCTGGCGAGCCGGCTCGCCCCGGACATGCTGTCCTTCACCCGGCAGGTCCAGCTGATGTCGGATTTCGCCAAGAACGCTGCGGCGCGGGTGAGCGGAGCGGAGAACCCGCGCTTCCCCGACGAGGAGAAGAGCTTCGAGGAGCTGAAGGCGCGGATCGCCAGGACGCTGGACTTCGTCGCCTCGGTCGACAAGGCGGCGCTCGATGCCGGGCTCGACAAGGACGTGACCTTCCCGCGCGGCCCCTCGGCGACCGTCACCATGAAGGGCGCCGACTATCTCACGCGCTTTGCCGTGCCGAACTTCTATTTCCACGCCACCACGGCCTACGACATCCTGCGCGAGAACGGCTTCCAGATCGGTAAGCAGGACTTCCTCAAGGGCGTGTTCGACGCCTGAGCCTTTACGCGTCATGCTCGCCCTTGTGGCGAGCATCCACGCCTTGAACACCACCTTGCCCGAAGGAAGACGTGGATGGTCGGGACAAGCCCGACCATGACGGAAAGGGGTCTGCCCCTGATAGCCACCCCTCTCACAGGTAAGGCGAGCAGAGCCAGAGCATCCGGTCGAGCAGGCGCAAGGGGAAGGGCCGTGCCCGCAGCTCCTTCAGCGTGACCGGGCGCGCCCTGGCGATCGCAGCGTCGATGCGCTCCTCGATGCCGCGGGCGAAGCTTTCGTCAAGCACTTCGAGATCGATCTCGAAGTTCAGCCGGAGCGAGCGCGCATCGAGATTGGACGAGCCGACATAGGCCCAGGTCCCGTCGATCGCGAGCAGCTTGGAATGGTCGAAGGAGCCGGTGGCGCGCCAGATCCTGCAGCCATCCTTCAGCACCTGGTCGAACTGTGCTCGCATGGCCCGGTCGACCAGGACAAGATTGTTGACGTCGGGCACGACGATGTCGACGGCGACACCGCGCCGTGCCGCCGTGACCAACGCGCTGATCAACTCACGATCCGGCAGGAAATAAGGTGACATGATCCGGATCGAGGTCCGCGCCACCGAGAAGGCGCCGATCAGCAGCTTGTGATTGGTCTCCAGGCTGGCATCGGGGCCCGAGGCGACGGCGCGCAGCAGCACCGTCGGGCCGTGTGCAGCAGCTTGCGGCACAACTGCCCAGGCCTCGCCGGAGAGCTCCTCGCCCGAGGCGAAGCGCCAATCCTCAGCCGCGACGCCGAACAGATCCTCGACGACCGGGCCCTCGACCCGGAAATGCGTGTCGTGTCCGGCGGCCTCGCCGGCGAACTCGGTGGTGAAGCCCTGGCGGATGTTCATGCCCCCCGCGAAGGCGATACGGCCATCGACGATCAGCAACTTGCGGTGGGTGCGCAGATTCGCATAGGGCAACCGCAGGCCGATGATGATGTTGCCGTTGAAGACGTCGACCGGCACGCCGCCCTTCTGCAGATAACCGACGATGCTCGGCACCGAATAGCGGGCGCCGACCGCATCGATCAGCACACGCACCGCGACGCCGCGCCCGTAAGCTGCGATCAGCGCGTCGGCGATGCGCAGGCCGAGCGGGTCGCGGTCGAAGATATAGGTCTCAAGGATGATGGAGCGTTCGGCCGCCGCGATCGCCGCGACCATCGCGGCATAGGCCTCGTCGCCGGTCCTGAGCACCGCGATGGCATTGCCCGTCTTGAGATGGCGAAGCGTCGCCTTGTCGCCCAAGGTCTTCAGCGCAGCGAAGCGGCGGCCGACATCGCCCGCGACCTCCGCGTCGGAAACCTCGAATGTCTGCGCCAGCGGGAAGGCGCCGAAACGATGCCGGCGCTGCGAGACGATCGAGGCGCGGCGGATGCGGTTGATGCCGCCGACCGCATAGATCAGCGGCCCGACGATCGGCGAGAGCACGATGACGCCGACCCAGCCGATCGCGGCGCGGACCTCGTCCTTGGTCATCGCGGCATGGCTGGCCGCGACAACGGTCAGAACCAGCGAGGCGAAGCCGAGGATATGCGGCCAATAGGCGGAGAGAATCTCCCACATGCGGGCGACTATCGCATGGGAAACGAAACCGGCAATGCGATCAGCTTCTTACCGAGACGCGCCGACTTTCATGGCGGAGCCCCCTTGAAAGGGCAGGATCATAATCCCATATCGCGGCCACGCGGATGTCGAGGGCGTTCCACTGTCCTCCGTCCCGTTGAAGACGGCCATGAGCCCGAAGGTAGCGACGCCGGATGTACGCGCGCCCTTCCGGACATGGCCGTTGGCGTTTCTGGAACACGTCATGCTCGGGCTCGACCCGAGCATCTCAGGCCGGATGAGGCTCTGTTTGGTGCCTTCTCGTCATGAGATTCTCGGGTCTGCGCTACGCTCCGCCCGAGAATGACGGCGCTCCTACTGCGAATTCCCCTGCAGGAACGGATTGGTCCGGCGCTCCTCGCCGAGCGTGCTGGCCGGGCCGTGGCCTGGCAGGAACTGGACGTCGTCACCGAGCGGCAGCAGCTTGCCCTTTATCCCGCCGATCAGGTCCTTGTGGTTGCCATAGGGGAAATCGGTACGGCCGACCGAGCCGGCGAAGACCGTGTCGCCGGCGAGCAGGAAACGCAGATCCTTCTGGAACAGCGTGACATGGCCGGGCGTGTGCCCCGGCACATGCTGGACGGAGAATTCGATATCGCCGACCGAGACGGTGTCGCCCTCGGCGAGCCAGCGCGTCGGCGTCACCGCCTGCACGCCACGCATCTCGAACATCAGCCCCTGCTGCGGCAGCGCGTCGAGCAGGAACTTGTCGGCCTCGTGCGGACCGATGATCGGCAGGTTGAGCACGCCAGCGAGCTCGGTCGCGCCACCGGCATGGTCGATATGGCCATGGGTCAGCCAGATCGCGACCGGCGTGACGCCGAGCTCAGTCAGTGCGCCGCGGATGCGCTCGACATCGCCGCCGGGATCGACGATCGCGGCCTCCTTGGTGCGCGTGCACCAGACGATCGAACAGTTCTGCTGGAAGGGCGTCACCGGCACGACGGCGATGCCGAGCGGGGAGGTCATGTCGTCGGTCATTCCATCATCCCGTCATCGGTCCAGTCAAAACCCCGCAGTGCATGCGCGGCGCCTCTGCGCAACTGCCATACTCCAAACACCGCCTTGGCCAAACCCGCTCGCCCGGCCGTGTTTCGAAGCCAAGGGGCAATGGCAGTCATACCCGCGAAGCGATTCAGGACACAGGATGCAGCAACCGACCGATCCGCATCCAGGCACTTTAGCAAAAGCAGCTAAGTTTCCGGCGCAGCGATAGGGCAAGCTATCAGCCATGACCAACGATCGAACGGAACGGGATTATCGCATCCGCGTGGCTCGCGCGGTCGCCGCCATCGTCGCCGACCCGATGGCCAATTCCCGGCTCGATGATCTCGCACGCCTCGCCAATTTCTCACCCTTTCATTTTCACCGCGTCTATGCCGGCGTCGTCGGCGAGACGGTAGCGGCCACCGTCCGCCGCGTTCGGCTGGCCCTTGCGACCCGTCTCCTGACCAGCTCGAACGAGAGCATCACGCAAGTGGCGCTGGCGGTCGGCTATGACAGCCCGCAAGCCTTCGCGCGCGCCTTTCACGAATTCACCGGGCAATCGCCACGCGCATTCCGGCAACAGATGACGCAAGCGTTCGTTGCTGCCGAAATGGCGCCCCTGCTCCCCGACGACGCATCCCTGCCTGCTGTCACGATCGTCGAGCGGCCGGCACGGCAACTGCGTGCGCTGCGGCATGTCGGATCGTTCGCGACCATCCCCCATACGCATCGGCAACTGCGCCAGCGCGCCGGTCCACGCACCATCGCGGAGAAATGGGGCGCCTCATTCGGCAACCCCGAACATGCCGGCCGCTTCCAATATTACGCCGCCATCGCCTCACCCGATCCCTGGCCAGAGAACTCGGAGGTCGAGACGCTGGAGATCCCCGGCGGCCGCTATGCCGTGCACCGGCTGGTCGGCCCATACACCCGGATCAATGCCACTGCACAGGCCATCTACACCAGATGGATGCCAGCCAGCGGCTACGAGCCGGACGATCGGCCGACGCTGGAGCACTATCTCGATACATCGTCGCGCGGAATCGCGCCCGCCGCCCTGCGCACCGACCTGTTCATCCCCATCCGCAGTGCGAGCCCGCCATGACCCTCCGTCGCCTTGTCTCCTGCATCGCGTTTTGCCTTGCGACCTCGCTGACGCAGGCTGCCGGGCTCAAATCCATCGACATTCCCGCCGAAGGAGCATCCCAACCGCTCAAGGGGGCGGTCTGGTATCCATGCAATCGGCCCGTAAGCGAGACGCGGATCGGCCCCTTCGTCCTATCCGTCAGCATGAATTGCCCGCTCGCTGGCGAGAAGCGCCCGCTGATCGTGGTGTCGCATGGCAGGACCGGCAGCTTCCTCGGGCACCGCGATACGGCGCAAGTCTTGGCCGATGCCGGCTTCATCGTCGTTGCGATCAATCATCCCGGCGACACCAGCCTAGACCAGAGCCGCACCCTCGAGTTCCCGATCTTCATCGAGCGGCCAGCCGACATCAAGCGTACGATCGACTACATGCTCGGCGCGTGGCCCGATGCGGCCAGGATCGATGCCGGGCGGATCGGCTTCTTCGGCTTTTCCCGCGGCGGCTATACCGGGCTCGTCGCCGTCGGCGCCAACCCTCAGTTCGGCAAGCGCCTCAGGCTCTGCGAGGGCAAGAGCGACCCGCTCTGCGAGCAGGTCCACAAAGGAGGGCTGCCGGAACTCAGCCATGATGCGCGCATCAAGGCGGCGGTCATTGTCGATCCGCTCAGCGTCTTCTTCACACAGGAGAGCTTCAGGAACGTGCGGGTGCCGGTTCAGCTCTGGGGCTCGGAACGCGGCGGCGACGGCGTCACTCCGAAGAGTGTCGTGGACATGGCAGGCTGGCTGCCGACGAAGCCCGACTTCCACGTCGCGCCCGGCTCCCAGCATTTTTCCTTCCTGCCGCCCTGCCCGGCCGAACTGGCGCAATCGGCAGCCGAACTCTGCAGCGACCAGCCCGGTTTCGACCGGGCTGCCTTCCACGCCGATTTCAACGCCCGGGTGCTGGCCTTCTTCAAGGCGCAGCTCGGCGAGCCGCCGGAGATCAGGTAGTCAGCGCCGCCCACAGCGATTGGCGAGCAGCACCCGGTAATCGGCGAGCGACTGGTCCATCTGCGCGACGTTCTCCTCGCGCTGCCGGCCGGTCTGGCAGGTCGCGAAGACCGAGCGCGCCTTCTGCATGAAGGCGACATGGTCGCGCCAGGCGGCGCACTGCGTCGCCTGGTCGGCCGTCGCGACCTGCTGCATCTTGTACTGCCGCTGGCGCATCGCCGCCTCGTTCTGGAACAGGTCGCGCGTGCAGGTCGCCGGAACGGGACGGGGCTGTGCCAGGGCGAGCGCAGGAACCAGGGTCAGCAGGACGGCGACGGCAGCACGAACGATCATCCGAGATTCAGCTCCTTGAAGAAGTCGTTGCCCTTGTCGTCGATGACGATGAAGGCCGGGAAGTCCTCGACCTCGATGCGCCAGACCGCTTCCATGCCGAGCTCGGGATACTCAAGCACTTCGACCTTGCGGATGCAGTCCTGGGCGAGACGCGCCGCCGGGCCGCCGATCGAGCCGAGATAGAAGCCGCCATGGGCCTTGCAGGCCTCGCGGACCTGGGCCGAGCGGTTACCCTTGGCCAGCATCACCATCGAGCCGCCGAAGGACTGGAACTGGTCGACGAAGGAGTCCATCCGGCCGGCCGTGGTCGGGCCGAAGGAGCCGGAGGCGAAGCCCTCGGGCGTCTTGGCCGGGCCGGCGTAATAGACCGGGTGGTTCTTCAGATAATCCGGCATGCCCTGGCCGTTCTCCAGCCGCTCGCGGATCTTGGCGTGGGCCGAGTCGCGCGCGACGATGATCGTTCCGGTCAGCGAGAGCCGGGTCTTCACCGGGTATTTCGTCAATGTGGCGAGAATCTCGCTCATCGGGCGGTTGAGGTCGATCTTGACGACGTCGCCGCCGAGCTTGGCCTCGTCGATCTCCGGCAGGTACTTCGACGGATCGGTCTCCAGCGCCTCCAGGAAGATGCCATCCTTGGTGATCTTGCCCTTGGCCTGGCGGTCGGCCGAGCAGGAGACGCCGAGGCCGATCGGCAGCGAGGCGCCGTGTCGCGGCAGACGGATGACGCGCACGTCATGGCAGAAATACTTGCCGCCGAACTGCGCGCCGACGCCGAGCGCCTGCGTCAGCTTGTGGACCTCCTCCTCCATTTCGAGGTCGCGGAAGGCATGGCCGCTGGCTGAGCCCGTGGTCGGCAGCGCGTCGAGATATTTGGTCGAGGCGAGCTTGACCGTCTTGAGGTTCTGCTCGGCCGAGGTGCCGCCGATGACGATGGCGAGGTGATAGGGCGGGCAGGCGGCCGTGCCGAGCGTCAGGATCTTCTCCTTCAGGAACGCCATCATCCGGTCCTTGGTGAGGAGCGAGGGCGTCGCCTGGAAGAGGAAGGTCTTGTTGGCCGAGCCGCCGCCCTTGGCGACGAAGAGGAATTTGTAGGCGTCCTCGCCCTCGGCATAGATGTCGATCTGCGCCGGCAGATTGGTCGCGGTGTTCTTCTCCTCGAACATGGAGAGCGGCGCGACCTGGGAATAGCGCAGATTGCGCTTGAGATAGGCGTCGTAAACGCCCTCGCCGAGCGCCGCCTCGTCATCGCCCTCGGTCCAGACCTTGCGGCCCTTCTTGCCCATGATGATCGCCGTACCGGTGTCCTGGCACATCGGCAGCACGCCGCCCGCGGCGATGTTGGCGTTCTTGAGCAGGTCATAGGCGACGAAGCGGTCGTTTCCGGTCGCTTCTGGGTCGTCGAGGATCTTGGCGAGCTGGGCGAGATGGCCCGGACGCAGCAGATGGTTGATGTCGATGAAGGCCTGCTCGGAAAGCCGCTTGATCGCCTCGCGCGAGACGCTCAGGACCTCGCGCCCACCGATCGTCTCGACGCTGACGCCCTCAGCTCCGAGCGAGCGGTAAGGCGTCTTGTCCTCGCCGAGAGGGAAGAGATCGACATGGGTATAGGCCATCGGCGGCACTCCGCGGTTCGACGGCGCCGCACGCGGCGCCTCTTGCGCCGCGTCATAGCCCCTCGGGGCAAGGCCTCCAAGTCCAGACTGAAATCATTCCAAGTCGAGCACAGCGGCGCGTCAGGCAGCCTTGGCAGCGGTCTCGGCCAGGATCGCATAGATCGCGGCCGGGTCATGCGCATGGCGCACCTGCTCCAGAACCGCCTGGTTGCGCAGCACGCGGGCGACGCGGGCCAGCGCCTTGAGATGATCGGCCCCCGCCCCTTCCGGGGCGATCAGCACGAAGATGATATCGACCGGCTGGCCGTCCAGCGCCTCGAAATCGATCGGCTTCTCGGCACGGGCGAACAGGCCGACGAGCCGTTCGATCCCGGCCATGCGGCCGTGCGGAATGGCGATGCCATCGCCGATCCCTGTGGAGCCCAGACGTTCGCGCTGGAGCAGGGATTCGAACAGTTCACGCTCTGGCAGGCCGGTGAGCAGGGCGGCGTGCTGCGCCAGCTCCTGCAGGGCCTGCTTCTTGCTGTTGGCGCGCAGCGGCGAGATCACCGCATCGGGCCGGAGAAGATCGGTCAGCGTCATAACCCAATCCATGCATGTCCCGTGCCGGAATGCAGGCGCCACCGGCATCCCGGCCGGCGCCCGAACTCCATCAGCGGCAGGACTTCAAGAAAGAGAAGCCGGCGGATCGATCCAGCCGATATTGCCGTCGCGGCGGCGGTATACGACGTTCATGCGGCCATTGCCAGCATGGCGGAAGATAACCACAGGCGCGCCAGTCAGATCGAGCTCGGCGACCGCGTCGACGACCGTCATCTGATGCAGGGATTTGGTCGATTCGGCCACGATCACCGGGTTCTCGCCAGCATGATCGGCCTCGTGCTCCTCGACGTCGTCATCGGGTGCGGCGATCACATAGCTGGGGATTTCCATCAGCGGCTCGCGCCCGTTCGCCGCGGCGGAGCGATCCTTCAGCCGGCGCTTGTAGCGGCGCAACCGCTTCTCGATGCGCTCGGCCATCTTGTCGAGGCTGGCATAGGGGTCGTGTGCGGTGGCGGAGGCTTCGAGGGTGATGCCGGAAGACAGATGCAGGACACCATCCGTCTTGAAGGCGGTACCATCCTTGCCGACGGTGATGTGCCCCTGATAGCCGCCTTCATAGTACTTGCCCAACGCCGCGGCGACCCTTGTTTCGGCCTGCCCGCGCAGGGCCGCGCCGACATCGAGGTTCTTGCCGGAGATTCGCAAGCTCATGGAGTGCTTCCCCTTCTTGTCGCCATGGTCAGTAGCCGACCATCTCAAGGAGGTAAGAACGCCCTCATGGGGTTGTCAATGTGCGGAACGGCGCAGTTGCACGGGCAGCAGGGCGAAGCTGCGAGCTGCTCATGATGTGAGGCGCTCATTGTGCTGCAACGCAAAATTGTCCTGACGGCGCGCGCTCGTCAGCGTCCGGCCAGCGCCATCGCCGCCTTCTCGCGACGGCGTTCCATGGAGGAAGGAATACGCAGCGATTCCCGGTATTTCGCCACGGTCCGGCGGGCGATGTCGATGCCGTTTTCCTTCAGCCTGGCGACAATGGCGTCGTCCGAGAGCACGTCCCTCGGCGGCTCGTCGTCGATCATCTGCTTGATGCGGTGGCGCACCGCTTCGGCCGAGTGAGCCTCGCCATAGCCGGTCGCGGCAATCGCGGCGGAAAAGAAGTATTTCATCTCGAAGACCCCGCGCGAGCAGGCGAGGTACTTGTTCGAGGTGACGCGCGAAACGGTCGATTCGTGCATGCCGATCGCATCGGCGACGGTCTTGAGGTTCAGCGGCCGCAGATGCTCGACGCCATGGGCGAAGAAGCCGTCCTGCTGGCGCACGATCTCGCTGGCGACCTTGAGGATGGTGCGGGCACGCTGCTCGAGCGAACGTGTCAGCCAGTTCGCAGTCTGCAGGCATTCGGCGATGAAGGCCTTGTCCGCATCGTTGCGCGCCGATTTCGAGACGCGCGCATGATAGGTCTGGTTGACCAGCACACGCGGCAGCGTGTCGGGGTTGAGATCGACCAGCCAGGAGCCATCAGGCGCGGCACGGATGAAGACGTCCGGCACCACCGTCTCGGCAGCCGAGCCGCCGAAGGCGCGTCCCGGCTTGGGATCGAGCCGCCTGATCTCGGCGACCATGTCGGCGATGTCCTCGTCGTCGACGCCGCAGATGCGCTTGAGGGCGGCATAGTCGCGCCTGGCCAGTAGCGGCAGGTTGGCGATCAGGGCCTGCATCGCCGGATCGTAGCGGTTGCGGTCGCGCAGTTGAATCGCCAGGCATTCGCCGACATCGCGAGCGGCTATGCCGCTGGGATCGAAGCCCTGGACGATGGCGAGGACCTGCTCGACCCTGGCGAGGTCGATGCCCAGGCGCTCGGCGATATCGGCCAGCGGTTCGCTGAGATAGCCGGAGTCGTCGACGCCATCGATGATATGACTGCCGATCAGCCGCTCGGCCTGCCCGGCGACGGCAAGATCGAGCTGGGCGCTGAGGTGCTCGTGCAGCGAGACCTCGCTGGTCAGCCCGCTTTCGAAGCCGTCCGGCCCCTCGTCGAAGGAGCCGCCGGAGCCGCCATAGGCGCCGCCGATGATCGGCAAGCTGTCGGTCCCTTGAGTCTCCAGCCGCGCTGCCTTGGGCTGCTCGTTCTGGAAGACGTTGTCGAGCCCGGTGCCGAGCCTGCCTTCGATCCCTTCCTGGGTATTGAGACTCTCGGCGCGGGCGTAAGCTTCGGCGTCGGCGGCGAGCGGGCTTTCGCCGGAGCCGTTGAGCGCAGCGGCTTCAGGCGCCTCGTCGCCGCGTTCGAGCAACGGATTGCGCTCCAGCTCGCCCTCGACGAAGCTCTGCAATTCGAGATGGGAGAGCTGGAGCAGCTTGATCGCCTGCAGCAATTGCGGCGTCATCACCAGGGACTGGCCCTGGCGCAGCTCCATGCGTGGCATCATCGCCATCGCGATCCCGACTCCTCAGCCTGCGGCAATTCGGCACGGTTCTTGCCTGTGAAACAGACTAGCTGTGCAGTGCAGCGACGTCAAAGCCCGATGCGGGCTTTTGCGTCGGGAAGTTAATGCACTGCAGCACCCGCAATTCGGATAGCCGCAGCACCAGCCCGCTCAGAGCCGGAAATCCTCGCCGAGATAGACGCGGCGGACATCGGCATTGGCGATGATCTCGGCCGGCGAGCCTTCGGTCAGAACCCGGCCGGAATGGATGATGTAGGCGCGGTCGACAAGGCCGAGCGTCTCGCGGACGTTGTGGTCGGTAATCAGCACGCCGATGCCGCGATCGGTCAATTGCCGCACCAACTCCTGGATGTCGCCGACCGCGATCGGGTCGATGCCAGCAAAGGGCTCGTCGAGCAGGATGAAGGACGGGCGGCCGGCGAGCGCGCGGGCGATCTCGCAGCGACGGCGCTCACCGCCGGAAAGTGCGATCGACGGCGCCTTGCGCAGGCGGGTGATGTTGAACTCGTCGAGCAGCTTGTCGAGCTCGCGCTCGCGCTTCTTGCGGTTCGGCTCGACCACTTCGAGCACCGCGCGAATATTGTCCTCGACCGAGAGGCCGCGGAAGATCGAGGCTTCCTGCGGCAGGTAGCCGATGCCGAGCCGGGCGCGCTGGTACATCGGCAGATTGGTGATGTCGTTCCCTTCCAGCGAGATCACGCCCATATCGGCGCTCACCAGGCCGGTGATCATGTAGAAGATCGTGGTCTTGCCGGCACCGTTCGGCCCGAGCAGACCGACAGCCTCGCCATTGCGGACATAGAGCGAGGCCTCGCTCACGACATTGCGCGCACCATAGGTCTTGCGCAGGCCGCTGACCGCCAGGATGCCAGCGCCACCGACGGCGCTGGCGATGGGACCTGCATCCACCTCGTCCTCGACCGCCTGCTCACCCTTGCCCTTACCGAACAGCCCGCCGAGCCTCGTGAACAGCCCAGATCGCGCCGCCGGCGCCTTGGCCGGCCGCGTCGGATTGGGCTGCCCCTGCTGGGCGGCCTCGGGAGGCGGGGAGAGAGATGCCGTCACAGGAAAAGATGCAAGCTGCTGGCGTTCGACATGAGTCCGCTCTGGTATGCGAGGCGCGCCGAACTGGCAACGCCTTCTTGCAGCCGCCCCTGCCGCAAGGGAAGATCAGTTGGTCGGCGCGGCGGCCGGCTTGGCGCCCGCCTTGTTGTCCTTCTTGTCCTTGCCTTCCTCGCCCTGGTTCGGCACGAAGAAGCCTTGGACGCGCCCGCTCGACGTCACGTTGGCGACGCCGGTCTCGGTGTTATAGACGAGCTTGTCGCCGCGGGTGATGTTCGGGCCGTCGTTCAGCGCGACATTGCCGGTCATGATCACCTGGTTGTTGGCGCGGTCGAACACGGCGTTGTCCGAGGTCGCGGCCTGGGTCTTCGAGACGACGGTGACGGGGCCGGAGCATTCGATGCGCTTGATCGCGCCATCATTGCCGCCCTGCGCGGCCGGCTGAGTCGGCCTGGGCGTGCCGCCCTGGCCGCGGCCTTCATAGAACACCGTCATCACCGAGCAACGCACCGTCGTCTCGCCCTGCACGGCGACGACATTGCCGGAGAAGACCGCCTTGTTGTCCTTATCGAGGACGTCGAGCTTGTTCGCATCGATCTTGATCGGCTCCTTGCTGTCGCCACCCATGCCACCGAAGGGCGAGCCGGGCGCGCCGCCGCGTGGCTTGGCCGGCTTGGCCGGCGTTGCGCTCGCGGCAGCAGGAGCCGAGCCGGAACGGGCCGGCGGCTGTTGAGCAAGGGCCGCGGCGGACAGAGCCGGCGCGATCAGGGCGGCGAGAGCAAGAGCGAGAGGTTTCATCAGCAATCCGTCACTGGTCTCTTCTGGCGCGATGCGGGGGCCTCACGGCTTCGCCGCCGGGCTGAGTGCTTCGAGGTTGGGTGTGCTGCCCTCGCGCTCGGGCCCCGCCAGGCTGCGCGCCGGCGCATTCTCGATGAGGACGTGCACACGCCCCTCGAAGGTGATGAGCGCACCGTTGTCCTTCACGTCGAGCGTGTCGGCATCGACGGTGGTCGTGCCGAGATTGACCTTGACCGGCTCGCGCGAGTTGACCGTCCCGCCCTTGAAGTCGACATCGGCCGTACGCATGCGGATATCATAGCCCGACTCGGTGCGAATCTTCACATCGTCGACCAGCTTCAGCTTTTCCTTCTGCTGGTCGAAATGGCCGCTCTGGGCGTTGATGTTGATCCAGCCCTCGTTCTTCATCAGCACGCGCGCGGTCATCTTGACCAGCTCGATCTGCGTGGGATTGCGCACGTCCTGCAACGCCGAATCCGCCGTGACCTCGTAAGGGCTGCTGTCCTTGCGATAGCCGGCGAGCTTCGGCGCCTCCATCACGACCTTGCCGCCGGACATGCTGATCCCGCCCAGCGAGAGATTGCCGACATGGCGCAGCGGGTTGAGGAAAGGAACGACGACCAGTCCGACCACCGCGACCACGGCCCCGACCGGGATCAGCCGCCGCAGCAGACGCACGAGTGCAGAATGCCGGCGCGCCGCCTGGAAGGCGCTCTGCCGCATCTGCGCCCGGATCGCAGCCGGGCTGCGCGTCTCAGGGGATGTGATCGCCAAGCTCATGCCCGCCCATTGCCAGCCACCAGCGGCTTTTTCATGTCAGACCGGCGCACGCCGACAGGCGCTCGCGGCCGATCCGACAATCGCCCGACATAACGCCTAGCTCAAATACATCAACTTTACGTATGCGCGAAGATGTCGACCTCCGGCCAGCCGGCGAGATCGAGTTCGGCGCGCGTCGGCAGGAAGTCGAAGCAGGCCTTGGCGAGATGAGTGCGCCCCTCACGCTCCAGCAAGACGTCGAGCTTGGCCTTCAGGGCGTGCAGGTGCAGCACATCGGAGGCGGCGTAGCCGAGCTGCGCCTCGGTCAACGTGTCGGCACCCCAGTCGGAGGATTGCTGCTGCTTCGAGAGCTCGACGCCGAGCAACTCGCGGACAAGGTCCTTCAGCCCGTGCCGATCGGTATAGGTGCGCACCAGCTTGGAGGCGATCTTGGTGCAGTAGACCGGCGTGGTGACGACCCCGAAAGCCTTCTCCAGCGCAGCGATGTCGAAACGGGCGAAGTGGAAGAGCTTCTGCACGCTCGTATCGGCAAGGATGCGGCAGAGATTGGCCGGTGCCGGAGCGCCCTTCGGGATCTGCACGACGTCGGCGGTGCCGTCGCCGCGCGAGAGCTGCACCACGCAGAGCCGGTCGCGCTGCGGATTCAGGCCGAGTGTCTCGGTGTCGATCGCCAGGACCGGCCCCGGCTCGAAACCATCAGGAAGATCGCCGCGGTGCAGACGAATGGTCATGCCCAAAACCTCGCTCGGCAGCGCAAGGGCGCCGCTCAGTCAACCTGCCATCCGCCGGTCAAGCCGAATGGCCTCCTCGAAAATCCGGAGATCATTTCGCAGCTAGCGGCGCGTTCGGCCGTGTTCAAGCTTTTTCTCTGGCAATACAACCGGTTCGGGCAAGTTAACCTTTTATTCACCATAAGCTTCATTCGAGCGCCCAAGCATGCGAGGATGCGGAATCGGAGCTTGATCCATGTCCGTAGTCCGCCTGTTCACCGATCTCGACGGCCGAATCGGCCTGCGCCCGTTTTGGTTGGGTAGCATCGCGCTCGCTTTCGGCCTGCTGACGATCCAGTGGGCCGCGGTCAACCTCCTGGACAAGCGAAGCGCGGCGATGACAGTCGCCTTCATTAATGTCTTCGCCCTTTTTCCCTGGTCGGCACTCGCCGCGAAACGCGCAGCCGACCGTGGCGGCTCGCCGCTTTTCGGCATCTTCCTGGTCTGCGCCATCGTGCTGCCGCGGGAATTGCAGCCGCTGCTCGGCTACGCCTGGGCGCCCTCGCTGGTCGCGATCTCGACGATGGCCTGGCTGATCGCACTGGTCGATCTCGGCCTGATGCCTGGCGCAGGCGGCGATGCGCCGCTTGCAGAGCAATCGCGGACTGCTAAACCGGCTCGATGAGCCAGACTGCGCCCACCATCCTCGATTTCGACCTCACCGATCCGATCGCCCTCACCCAGGCCCTGGTGCGCTGCCCCTCGGTGACACCGGCCGAAGGCGGCGCGCTCGCGCTGCTCGGCGCCGTGCTGAACGCCGAGGGCTTCAGCGTCGAGCGGCCGGTGTTCTCCGAGCCGGGCATGCCCGATATCGAGAACCTCTATGCCCGCATCGGCAGCGAGGGCCCGGTCTTCGTCATCGCCGGCCACACCGACGTCGTCCCCCCCGGCGACCTCGCCGCCTGGACGCATGATCCCTTCGCGGCTGAGATCGTCGATGGAACTCTTTATGGCCGCGGCGCCTGCGACATGAAGGGCGGGCTCGCCGCCATGGTCTCAGCCGCGATCCGCTATCGGCGTGCCAATCCTGATGCACCAGGCTCGATCGCCTTCCTGGTCACCGGCGACGAGGAGGGCCCAGCCGTCAACGGCACGGTCAAGCTGCTGGCCTGGGCCGACCGGCGCGGCGAGCGCTTCGACCATTGCCTGCTGGGCGAGCCGACCAATCCGGCTGCGATGAGCGACATGATCAAGATCGGCCGGCGCGGCTCGCTGACCGGCAAGCTCACCGTCCACGGCGTGCAGGGCCATGTCGGTTATCCGCATCTGGCCCAGAATCCGATCCGCGGCATGGTCCGGCTGCTGGCCGGGCTCGAGGAAAGCCCGCTCGATGCCGGCACCGAGCATTTCGACCCGAGCAATCTCGAGCTGACGACGCTCGATGTCGGCAATCCCGCGACCAATGTGATCCCGGCACAGGCCAAAGCCGTCTTCAACATCCGCTTCAACGACCTCTGGACGCCGGAAACGCTCGCCGCGGAGATCGAGCGGCGATTGCGAGAAGCCGCCGGCAATGCCGTGCGCTACGAAATCAGCTTCGAGCCGACCAATGCGGTCGCCTTCCTGACCCAGCCCGGGCGGTTCGTGGCCATGGTCGCCGACGCGGTTGAAGCTGAAACCGGCAAGCGCCCGGCACTGTCGACGACCGGCGGCACCTCCGACGCCCGCTTCATCAAGAACTACTGTCCGGTGGTCGAATACGGCGTGGTCGGCCAGACCATGCACCAGATCGACGAGCAGGTCGCCACGGCCGACCTCGTGACGCTGGAGCGGGTCACGCATCGTTTGCTGGCGACTTATTTTGCGGCAGCGCAGCACGCTTGACGGAACCAGCCCTGACGCGCACATTAGACAAAAGTCTAATGCCGTGACGTCCGGAGGGTTGGGCCATGAGGCTTGCTGCCGACGATGTGACGCGATCGCTCGCCGCTTCCTGGCGCCTGCTATGGGCCGACGCGAAGGCCCTGCCTGATCTCGATCTCAGCCGCGACGGCTTCTGGCGCTCCTATCTCGCGCTCATCCTCACCATTCCATCGATGATCCCGGTTCTGGCGGCCGAGCGGACGCTCGCGGGCCTCTCGAACAGGGGCAGCCTCTTCGATGCCCCCGGGCTGCTCGCCGCGGTCGTCACCGCCGAGATGCTGGCGGTGCTCGCAGTACCGGCGCTGTTGATCGGGATCGCCCCGAATCTCGCCCGGAATCCGCGCTTCACCGGCTTCATCATCGCCTGGAACTGGGCCGGCATCGTTTCGGCGGCGCTGATGGCGGTGCCGGCGACGGTCTTCGCGCTGGGCTGGTCGAACCCGGGCATCGCGACCTTTCAAACCCTCGCCTTCGCGACGATCGTGCTGAGGCTACGCTATTGCGTGGCGCGCGCCGCCTTCGGCGCCGAGAGCGGTGCCGCCGGAGCGGTCGCCTGCGCCAGCCTGCTGGCGGATTACTCCGTGATCCGGACCTTCGGGCTGGCCGGATTCTGACCCGGTTCTAGTAGTCCACGCCGGCGAGATAGAGCCCGCAGGGCGGCGCCAGCGCGGCGCATTGCGAACGGTCGCGCGCCGCCAGCACCTTGCCGACCTTGTTCTCCGGCCAGCGCCCCATGCCGACCATCTTCAGGCAGCCGACCATGGAGCGGACCTGATGGTGCAGGAAGGAGCGGGCATGGACATAGGCGACGATCTCGGCCCCCTCGCGCCGGCAATCGAAGCGGTCGAGCGTGCGCAGCGGGCTGTTGGCCTGGCATTCGGCCGCGCGGAAGGTCGTGAAGTCGTGATGGCCGATCAGCGCCTTGGCGGCGCGGTCCATCGCCTCGTGGTCGAGCTTGACCGGGACATGCCAGACCCGGTCCGCATCGAGCGCCGGCTGCGCCCGCCGGTCGAGGATGCGGTAGATGTAATAGCGGCGCGTCGCTGAGATGCGGGCATCGAAGCTGTCGGACACTGCCTCGGCACTCAGCACCGCGACCGGCAGGCGCTTCAACCGAGCGTTGCTGGCGTCACGCACCACATCGGTGCGCCAGTCCTTGTCGAGATCGACATGGACGACCTGATGGGTGGCATGGACGCCGGCATCGGTACGCCCGGCGCAATGCAGGCGCACGGCATGACCGCAGAAGGCCTCGACCGCCTCCTCGACGCTCTGCTGCACCGACGGCCCGTTGAGCTGGCGCTGCCAGCCTGAGAAGGGCGTGCCGTCATATTCGATGACGAGCTTGTAGCGCGGCATCTCTAGAGCTTCGCGCCCGCAGTCAGCCGCGCCCCGCGCAGGAACTCCTGGGCGCTCATCGGCCCCTTGCCGGCGCGCTGGACCTGAAGAAGCTTCACCGCCCCGACCGCGCAGGCGATCGTCCCGTCATCGTCGAGCAGCGTGCCCGGCTCGGCGGCGCCGCCGGCACGGGCGGTGCGCAGGAGCTTCAGCCGCTCCGGCCCCTTGCCGAGATCGACCTCGACGAAGGCGCCCGGGAAGGGCGAGAGGCCGCGGACGACATCGTGGACCTGCTGCGCCGGCCGGTTCCAGCTCAGCCTGGCCTCGTCATTGCCGATCTTGCTGGCATAGGTGACGCCCTCTTCGGGCTGCGGCGTGAAGCGCAGGCCGCCGCGGCCGAGTGCGGCGAGCGCCCGGACCATCAGGTCGGCGCCAAGGCCGGCAAGCCGGTCATGCATGTCGCCGGCCGTGGCGTTGCCGTCGATCGCAAGCCGCTCGACCATGGCGACCGGGCCGGTGTCGAGCCCCTCCTCCATCTTCATCACGCAGACGCCGGTCTCGGCATCGCCGGCCATGATGGCGCGCTGGATCGGCGCCGCGCCACGCCAGCGCGGCAGCAGCGACGCATGCAGATTGAGGCAACCGAGCTCCGGCACCTCCAGGATCGCCTTGGGCAGGATCAGGCCATAGGCGACGACCACGGCGACATCGGCCTGGTGCGAGGCCATGACCTCGGCGGCCTCGGCGTTCTTCAGCGTCTTCGGCGAGAAGACCGGGATGCCGAAGCGCTCGGCCGTGACCTGGACCGGCGAGGGTCTGAGTTCCATGCCGCGCCCGGCCGGCGCCGGGGCGCGGGTGTAGACGGAGACGACCTCGTGACCCTGGCCGATGATCTCGGTCAGGGTGGGCACGGCGAAATCCGGCGTGCCCATGAAGATGACGCGCAAGCTCATAGTTTAACGCCCCGGCCGGTCAGGCTGCGCTCTCCCGCTTCGCCGCCTTGGCGAAGCGCTTGTTCACCCGGTCGCGCTTCAGCCGCGACAGGTAATCGATGAAGAGCACGCCGTTGAGATGGTCGATCTCATGCTGCAGGCAGGTGGCTAGCAGGCCGTCGGCCTCGACCTCCTGCGCCTTGCCGTCGAGATCGCGATAGCTGACCTTGACCCGCGCCGGACGTTCGACCTCCTCGTAATATTCGGGGATCGAAAGGCAGCCCTCCTCATAGGAGCTAAGTTCCTCCGAGCGCCAGGTCACCTCGGGGTTGATAAAGATCCTCGGCTCGCGCTGCTGCTCCTCACCTTCTGCCGCCTGCTTCGAGACGTCGATGGTGATCAGGCGGACCGGCTCGCCGATCTGGATCGCGGCAAGGCCGATTCCCGGCGCGTCGTACATCGTCTCCAGCATGTCCTCGGCGAGCTTGCGGATCTCCGGCGTGATGTCGCCGATCGGCGCGGAAACCTTGCGGAGCATCGAATCGGGCAGAATGACGAGGGGGCGGATGGCCATAGGGCTCTCAGGGACGATGATCGGGAGTTGCCGCGACATAAGCTTTTGTGAAGAAGCGGTCAAACTGTTCCGCTTATGTTCTAGAATTGCCAGCCGAATCGTGTAGGCTTGGGGGTATGAACCAGATCGCCTTCGTCCTGCTGGAACGGCCCGTAAGCTGGGCCGAAGCCGCCCTTGGCTTCGCCGGGCTGACGCTCACCCTGCTGATGCTGGCTCTGCTCTCGTCCTGGCGCGGCTCGCGCCGACGCGAAATGGAGGCAGCGATAGCGGCCGAGCGCGCCCGCGAGATGGATGACAAGGTCGCCGAAATGAACCGGCAGCAGGCCGAGCTTTCCGGCCGCATGCAGACCATGGCCGAGATCCTCTCGACCCGGCAGGGCGACCTCGCCCGCCTCGTCGCCGACCGGATGGACGGGCTGCGCCAGCAGGTCGGCGCCGGGCTGGAGCAGAATGTCCGGCAGACCAATGAGAGCCTCGGCAAGTTGCAGGAGCGCCTCGCCGTCATCGACAACGCCCAGAAGAACCTGACCGAACTCACCGGCGAGGTGGTGACGCTGAAGGACGTGCTCGCCAACAAGCAGGCGCGCGGCGCCTATGGCCAGGGCCGGATGGAGGCGATCATTCGTGACGGCCTTCCAGCGGCCTTCTTTTCATTTCAACCAACGCTCTCCACCGGCAAGCGGCCGGATTGCCTCGTCACCCTGCCCGGCGACGGGCGCGGCCTCGTCATCGATGCCAAGTTTCCGCTGGAGAGCTTCACCATGCTGCGCGAGGCGCGTGGCGACGAAGCGAAGAAGCAGGCTTCGGCGCGGGTGCGCACCGATGTCGGCCAGCACGTCAAGGACATCGCCGAGCGCTATTTCCTGCCCGGCGAGACGCAGGACATGGCGCTGCTCTTCGTGCCGTCGGAGGCGATCTATGCCGATCTGCACGAGCATTTCGACGATGTGATCCAGAAGGCGCACCGGGCGCGGGTGATGATCGTCTCGCCCTCGCTGCTGGCCTTGGCGATCCAGTTGATGCAGTCGCTGGTGCGCGATGCCCGCATGCGCGAGGAGGCGCGCGTCATCCAGTCCGAGGTCGGCAAGCTGCTCGACGATGTCCGCCGCCTCGGCGAGCGCGTCGACAAGCTCGACAACCATTTCCGCCAGGCGCAGGACGACGTCGCCCAGATCAAGACCTCGGCCGGCAAGGTCACCGGCCGGGCCGAGAAGATCGGCGCGCTCGAATTCGACGACGCCCGCCCGAACGAGCCGCAACTGCCCTTCGCGAAAGCTGTGAAATTGAAGGCGGCTGAGTAAGCTTTAGCCTCAGCGCGGCCGGGGGAGTTGCCGTTCGGCCTCGCCGATCAGGCTGTCCTGGCCATCGGTCGGGCCGCCATGGAGCGCGGCGACCCGGCGCAGCATCCCGAAGAGCTCCTCGAATTCCGCCCGGGTCAGGCGAGGCCGCAGCAGGTCACGCAGATCCATCAGCGCGATCGTCTTCGAGGGCGATGCCTTGACGGCATGCCGCGCCAGGACAAGGCGCTCCTCGATATCGGTACCGTATTCCAGCATGACACGCATCTCGCTGCGGATCAGGTCGAGCTGCTCGGTCGTCGGCTCGCCGCGTTCATTGGCGACGAGGAACATCAGTGCGACGGCACCGTCCCGGCTCTCCGGCAGCGTCTTCAGCGCCGTGCGGCGTGCTTCGGCCTCCGATTCTGCGCGGCGGCGACTCAGCAATTCGCGGCGCTTCTGTTCGCTGCCGGCACTGAGGCGCTGACTGACATATTCCATGCCGCCGCCCCAGATCATCCAGTAGATCACGCCGGTGGTGATGGCGCCGACGATGGCTGCGAGAACCGGCATGCAAATCTCCTGGTGCAGCGCCTGCGATCAGGGCGAGCGATGCAGGGGCGATCCGGTCTTGGACGGATCAGAGCAGATATCGCAGCTGCAGAGCCGGTTTTGTGACACAACGCGCTCTTGCCTGCCTTACACCGACACCGGCGCGGCCTATTGTCCGAGCCGGGCCACATGCCATGGCGAGATCACATTCCGACGTTGAGTTGCAGGCGTCCCCAGATCGCGCCGGAGGCCGCCAACCTTGCTCGTCCAGATCGGAACGCTCATCGCCGCGACGAGCCTCGTGCAGCTCGCCAACGGCTTCTTCAACACGTTCCTGTCGCTGCGGCTGACGAGCGAGGGCTTCGGCCCGACGCTGACCGGCATCGTTCTCAGCGCCTATTTCATCGGCTTCACCATCGGCGCCGTCTGGTGCGGGCCCATGATCCAGCGCATCGGCCATATCCGGGCCTATGCCGCCTTCGCCGGCATGGTAGTGGTCGGGACGGCGGCGATGCCGCTCTTCGTCTCACCACTAGGGTGGATCGCGTGCCGGATGGCGATCGGCATCGGCTGCGTCGGCCTGTTCATCACCACCGAGAGCTGGCTCAACGCCAAGGCCCCGCCCGAGCAGCGCGGGCGCATCTTCTCAGTCTACATGGTCGGCACCTTCCTCGCGCTCGCCGCCGGGCAATTGCTGATCGGCAAGCTGCCGGTCGAAACCGCCATGCCGTTCAACATCATCGTCGCGCTGTTCGCATCGGCGCTGGTGATGGTCAGCGCCACCCGCGCCGAAGCGCCGGCTCTCGCGCCGGAGGCCTCCCTGCCTTATGGCGAGCTGACCCGACAGGCGCCGATCTCGGTGATCGGTTGCGTGATCGCCGGCATGATCAGCAGCGCCTTCTACGCGCTGTTCCCGGCCTGGATGGCGCGCAACGCCATTCCCCAGGAGACTATCGCCCTGTTCATGCTGGTCGCGGTCCTCGGCGGCTTCACCTTCCAGGTCCCGGTCGGCCGCTTCTCCGACCGCGGCGACCGCCGGATCGTGCTGGCGGGGCTGGCGCTCGGCTTCTCCGTGGCGGCCGTCGCGCTCGACCTCGTGCCACGCCATCTCGGGGCCGTGCTGCCGGTCGCCGCCCTGCTCGGCGGCTTCATGTCGACGCTCTACCCGGTCTGCGTCGCCCATGCGCTCGACCGCATGCCGCAGGATCGCGTCGTCGCGGTCAGCGGCCGGCTAATCCTGGTCAGCGGCATCGGTTCGGCGCTCGGCCCGATTCTCGGCGCGCAGGTGATGGCGCAGCTCGACATCAACGGCCTGCTCTACTTCATGGCCGCCATCAGCGCCCTGCTCGCCGCCCTCGCCGCGCTACGGATCCGCCAGCGCGCCGCGCCCGAACAGATGTCCGAGCGCCCCTTCGCCATTATCGACCCGATGACGGCGCCGATCTCGCAGGAACCAGAAGCAACGGAGGCGGACGGGTCGCCGCGCCCGCTGCCGGCCTGATCAGGCCCGCGCGAGATTGGCCGAGAGCTCCGGCTTCACGTTCAGCGTCTGGAAGACGACGCAATAGCGCTCGGTCAGCTTGAGCAAGGTATCGAGCTTCTCCTGCGGCGCGTCGGTCTCGACGTCGAAGGAGAGGCGGATCGCCTTGAAGCCGACGGCGGCATCCTTGGCGACGCCGAGCGTGCCGCGGAAATCGAGATCGCCCTCGGCCCGGACCGTGCCCTTCTTCAGCTCGATCTCGAGCGCGGTCGCGACCGCTTTCAGCGTGACGCCGGCGCAGGCGACGAGCGCCTCGAGCAGCATGTCGCCGGAGCAGAGCTCGGCACCGGAGCCGCCGGTCGCCGGATGCAGACCGGCAAGCGCGATCGCCCGGCCGGTCTCGACCTTGCACGCGATGTGCTGGTCGTCGAGTTCGCCCCTGGCTTTCAGCGTGATCACCGCCGCATCGGGCGCCTCACGATACTTGTCCTTGAGCGGGGCCTGCAGAGCGCGCAGCGCGGTGACGTCCATGATCGTGATCCCTAGGGTAGAAGCATCCGGTCGCGGCTTGTCTAGCCGCTTCAGGCCGCCGCCTCCACCTCCGGCGCGACATGCCGGCTCTCCTTGTCGAGCGCCCGACGCAATTCGCGGCGGAGCGCGACGAAGCCGACCGAGCTCTCGTCACGCGGGCGTGCCAGCAGGTTGTCGAGGCTGAAGGCGATGGGACCCGGCTGCTGCGGCAGGAGGAGAATGCGGTCGGCCAGGCGCAGAGCCTCCTCGACGGAACCCGTGGCAATGACGACAGCCGGGCGTCCCTGCGTACAGAGCCCCGGCAGGAAGGCAGCCAGCCGGTCGCGCGCCTCGGAATCGAGCGCGGCGAAAGGCTCGTCGATCAGGAGCAGACGCGGCCTGACCAGCAGGAGGCGGGCGATGGCGAGCCGCAGCGTTTCTTCCAGCGAGAGCGTTCCCGGCCGCTGCGCCGCCTGCGCAGCGAGGCCGACGCGGACCAGCGCATTGGCGATCAGGCCCTCGCGTTCGAATGGTGTCGCCTTCGGCAAGGCGAAGGCGAGATTCTCGGTCAGGCTGAGCCAGGAGAAGAAGCGCGGTCTGGCGCAGAGCAGGCCGAGCTCCGCCGTCGGCACCGTGCCCTCGTCGCCCGTCAGGCCAGCAAGGGCCCGCAGCGCTTTTGAGCGCGCCTGTGCGGACACGCCCAGCACAGCGATGGCCTGACCCGACTGCGGGCGCGGCAGAGCGCTGTCGGAAGAGCGGGAGAAATTATGAAGATCGGCCGACATGACTGCTCCATCCATGACAAGGCGGAAGGAGCGCCGACGGCTTCAGGCCGTCCCGTCGTTCCCGCGCTTTAGCTGCATTTGTTTCGCGCCCGCAAGCTGAGGCTCAAATCGGCGCGTGTCCTTTCATACGGTCTAGGCGTCCGTTTTGTCAAACGAAGGGATGTCGTGGGTACGGAAGGTCGTCAGCGCGCCGCAGGGCCGCGCACGCAGGCTTCGATATTGTTGCCATCGGGGTCGAGCACGAAGGCGCCATAGTAGTCGCCAGCGCCCTCGCGCGGACCGGGCGGGCCATTGTCTCGGCCGCCGGCCGAAAGCGCGGCCTCATAGAAGGCGTCGACCGCCGCCTTGTCCGGCGCGATAAAGGCGATGTGGGCCTGGTTCAGCCCGGCGCGCGAGCCTTCGACCCAATAGGACGGACGGATCGTGCCGACCCAGAGATAGGGGATCGGCTCTTCAGCACTGCGGCCGAACAGGAACGATTCCGGACTGTTGGAGGCGGTGGCGAGGCCGAGCGGCCGGGCGATCGCGTCATAGAAGCGGCGCGCCTTGGCGAGGTCGGTGACGACGATGCCGGTGTGGTCGATCATGCCAAGTGAACCCGGCGCAGGCAGGCTTGTTCCGCGGCCGACAGCCTACCACCACATCCCGGCGCTCTCCGCCGTCTTGTGCTGGCGTGGCTCGCTGTCGGTGAGCGAGCGGTCGAGCGTGCGCAGCGCCTCGCGCTTGATCGCCTCGAAGGCCGGCGAAAGCCGGTCGCGCGGGCGGGTCAGCGGATTGTCGAGCTCGTCGAAAATGCGGCCGGGCCGCGGCTGCATCACCACGATGCGGTCCGCCAGCGTCACCGCTTCCTCGACATCGTGGGTGACCATCACCACGGTCGGCCGGCTCTCCTCCCAGAGCGCGAGGAGATGGCCGTGCAGGCTGGCGCGCGTGGTGGCGTCGAGCGCCGAGAAGGGCTCGTCCATCAGGAGCAGCTTGGGCCGGGTGACGAGGGCCCGGGCGATGGCGACGCGCTGCTGCTGGCCGCCGGAGAGCTCGCGCGGCCAGCGCGCCTCGTAGCCGGCGAGGCCGACGCGGGCGAGCGCCCCGGTGACGAGACGGGCGCGCTCCGCTGCCGGCAGGTGGCTGAGGCCGAAGCCGGCATTGTCGGCGACCGAGAGCCAGGGCAGCAAACGCGGCTCCTGGAAGATCACGCCGACATCGGCGCGTGGCTCGGTGATGGCGGCATCGTCGAGGAGGATGCGCCCCTCGCTCGGCCGGTCGAGCCCGGCCACGAGGCGCAGCAGCGTGGTCTTGCCGCAGCCGGAACCGCCGACCAGCGCCAGGATTTCGCCGGCGGCGACGGAGATGTCGATGCCGGACAAAGCGCGGGTGCCGTCGGCATAGGTCTTGGAAAGGTGGTCGAAGGTCAGCATCGCGCCCTCAGAGCCTGTCCCTGGCGGTGTCCTGCCAGGCGAGGAAAGGACGCGTCAGCGCGAGCAGGAGACCGTCGGCGAGCTTGCCAAGCACGGCGAAGGCGATGATCGCGGCGATGATCGTATCGGGCCGGCCGAGTTGCTGGCCATCGACCAGGAGATAGCCGAGCCCCTCGCTCGCGCCCATGATCTCGGCGGCGACGACGAACATGAAGCCGAGCCCGAGGCCGCCGCGCAGCGCCGTGAACCAGTCGGGCAGGATCGCCGGCAGCAGAACGCGCCGGACCATAGCGAGCCGGCCGAGGCGGAAGACGCGGCCGACTTCGACGATCTTGCGGTCGATCGAGAGGATCGCGGCGGCAACGCCGAGATAGACCGGGAAGAAGACGCCGACCGCGATTAGCGCGACCTTCGAGGCCTCGAAGATGCCAAACCAGAGGATGAAGAGCGGCACCCAGGCGATCGACGGGATGGCGCGCAGAGCCTGCAGGGTCGGGTCGAGCAGACCGCGCGCCAGCGGCAGGGCACCGGTCAGGGCGCCGAGCGCGGTGCCGACGGCGGCGCCGATGCCGAAGCCGGCGGCGACACGCCAGAGCGTCGCCGCCGCATGGGTCCAGAGTTCGCCGCTGATCGCGAGCTGCCAGAGCGTCGCGCCGACCACGCTGGGTGGCGGCATCAGGCGGCCATTGGCGAGGCCGGCCCGGACCAGGATCTCCCAGATGATCGCGAGAACGACCGGCAGCAGGAAGCCCGCGAGCCGCAAGCCGACGCGAGAAGCCGGCCGCGCTTGCGGCGCGGCCGGCTTCCCGTCAACGGCATCTGCGATCTCGATCGAACTCATTGCGACGGGATCATGCCTGCTCAGTTCGTCGCAGCAAAGCGCTTGTCGATCAGCGCGTCGACCGTCGCCTTGACGTCGGCGTTCGCCGGCAGGACGCCGGCCTGCTGCAAAGCGAGCCCGGCGGCGAGGATGGTCTCAGCCTGCGCCGGGCCGATCGTGCTGTGGGTCAGCTCGGTGCGGGTGAGCTGGCGCTCGATCACCGCGTCGGAGAGCTTGGTCGCCTCGACCAGCGCCTTCCTGACCTCGGCCGGATTGGCGAGGGCGATGGCGCGCGCCTCCTCATAGGCCTTGAGCACTTTTCGGACGAGCTGCGGGTTCTTCTCGGCGAATTCTTCGCGGACGTTGAGCACGCCCCAGGTGTTGTCGGCGGCCTTCCGGTGGAAGAGCTTGGCGCCGGCCTCGACCTCGGCGGCAGCCATCATCGGGTCGAGCCCGGCCCAGGCCTCGACATCGCCGCGCTCCAAAGCGAGCCGGCCATCGGCATGCTGCAGCAGCACGAGCTTGACGTCCTTCTCGGTCAGGCCGGCCTCGGCGAGCGAGCGGACCAGGAAGATGTGCGGATCGGTGCCGCGGGTGACGGCGACGCGCTTGCCCTTGAGATCGGCGACCTTGGTGACCTCGCTCTTGGCGCCGGTGACCAGAGCCGTCCACTCCGGCCGCGAATAGACATAGATCGACTTGATCGGGTTGCCGTTGATCTTGGCGATCAGCGCGGCCGCGCCGGCGGTCGAGCCGAAATCGAGCGAGCCGGCATTGAGAAATTCGAGCGCCTTGTTCGAGCCGGCCGAGAGCACCCAGCGCACCTTGATGCCGTCGGCCTCCAGCGCCTTTTCCAGGATGCCGCGATCCTTCAGGACAAGGCTGACGGGGTTATAGGTGGCATAATCGACGCGAATCTCCTTCGGCGCCTGCGCTTGCGCGCTGCCGAAGGCGAACGAGGCGGCGGCGAAGCCGGCGAGCACGGCGCGGCGGGTCGGAAATGAGATGACAGGCATGGCGTTCCCCTTCGGTCCATTTTGCGCGAAGGGATGGAGGCTCGTGCCTCCGGCGCCCCCGCTTTAGCTGCACTTGTTTCGCGCCCGCAAGCTGCTGGCTCAAATCGGCGCGTGTCCGATTGATAGGTTCAATCGTTCTCTTTGTCAAACAAAACACAGAACGGTGTGAGATTCACAATTCCACATATATTTAATGTTAAATTATGCTTCCGCGGCTGGCCCCATTCGTGCTAGGGATCGGTGCCGCCGCATCAGCCGAAAGCGCCGAAGAGCCTCGTTCAGTGCCGCCCTCCCCCGACAAGCCAGCCCCCCGCCTCGCCGAGTTAATCGACAACCCAACCGCTGCAGTCGGCAAGCTGGCGCGGCAGTTCAAGGATGGAGATCGCGACGGCCTGCGCAGCGCCCTGGTCGGCGCCCTGCACGACAATCTCGAGGAAGGCCGCCAGTCGGCGCGGGAGATCCTGGCCAAGTCCCGCAACGGCCTCGCCTGCGCCAAGCGGCTCTCGACCGTGATGGACAGCGTCGTCGGCGGCCTGCACGCAGCGGCGACGCGCCATTTCTATCCCGTCGAGAACCCCTCGGCTGGCGAGCGCATCGCCGTCGTCGCGGTCGGCGGCTATGGCCGCGGCACATTGGCGCCAGGCTCGGATGTCGACCTGCTCTTCCTCTTCCCCGACAAGCAAACGGCCTGGGGCGAGAGCGTGGTCGAGGCCATGCTCTACCCGCTCTGGGACTTGAAGCTGAAGGTCGGACACTCCGTGCGCTCGGTCGACGACTGCATCCGCGAAGGCCGGGCCGACATGACGATCCGCACCGCACTCTTGGAGGCGCGGTTGATCTGCGGCGATGCAGCCTTGTTCGCCGATCTCGTCCGGCGCTATGGCGCAGAGATCGCCGAGGGCACCGCCCCCGCCTTCACCGAAGCCAAGCTGGCCGAGCGCGAGACCCGCGTCACCCGCGCCGGCTCGTCGCGCTATCTGGTCGAGCCCAATGTCAAGGACGGCAAGGGCGGGCTGCGCGACCTCAACACGCTGTTCTGGATCGCCAAATACTCCTATCGCGTCGACGATTCCGCCGAGCTGGTCGAGGCCGGGCTGTTCGATGCGCGCGAGTTCGCGATGTTCCAGCGCTCGGAGGAGTTCCTCTGGCGGGTGCGCTGCTGGATGCATTTCATCACCGGCCGGGCCGAGGAGCGGCTCTCCTTCGACCTGCAGCGTCAGGTCGCGGCCGCGATCGGCTATGCCGGCCGCAGCGGCCAGGCGCCTGTCGAGCGCTTCATGAAGGCGTATTTCCTCGTCGCCAAGGATGTCGGCGACCTCACCGCGATCGTCTGCGCCGCGCTGGAAGCACGGCAGCAGAAGCCGCGCGCCAGCCTGACCAACCTGATCGGTTCCTTCACCAAGCGGCGGCGCGTGCGCGCGCTCGGCCATCCCGACTTCACCCTGCAGGGCCAGCGCCTCGCCGTCATCGACGACGACGCCTTCAAGCGCGACCCGGTCAACCTGCTGCGGCTCTACGAGATCGCCAGCCGCGACGATCTCGCCATCCATCCCGACACCAGCCGGCTGGTGACGCAGTCGCTGCGGCTCGTCACCCCGCAATTGCGGCAGGACCGCGAGGCCAACCGGATCTTCCTGGAGATCCTGACGGCGCGGCGCTCGCCGGAAGCGGTGCTCAGGCGGATGAACGAATCCGGGCTGCTCGGCCGCTTCGTCCCGGATTTCGGTCGCATCGTCGCGATGATGCAGTTCAACATGTATCATCACTACACGGTCGACGAGCACCTGATCCGCTCGATCGGCATCCTGGCCGAGATCGACGCCGGCAAGCTCGAAGCCGAGCATCCCCTGGCGAACTCGATCTTTGCGACGATCACCAACCGGCGCGCGCTCTATGTCGCGCTGTTCCTGCACGACATCGCCAAGGGAAGGCCAGAGGACCATTCGGTCGCCGGCGCGCGCATCGCCCGCAAGCTCTGCCCGCGGCTCGGCCTGACCGAGGCGCAAACCGAGACGGTGGTCTGGCTTATCGAGAACCATCTGGTGATGTCGACCGTCGCCCAGAGCCGCGATCTCGGCGACCCCAAGACGATCGAGAGTTTCGCCGCGATCGTGCAGACGCTGGAGCGGCTGAAGCTGCTGCTGGTGCTGACCGTCGCCGACATCAAGGCGGTCGGGCCCGGCGTCTGGAATGGCTGGAAGGGCCAGCTGCTGCGCACGCTCTATTACGAGACCGAGGTCGTGCTCGCCGGCGGCCACTCCGGCATCGAGCGCAAGGCCAGGGTCGAGCGCAAGCAGCAGGCGCTGGAGACGCGGCTCGCCGACTGGACTGACGACGAGCGCGCCGCCTATCTCGCCCGGCACTACCCGGCCTATTGGCTCAAAGTCGAGCCCGAGCGCCAAGAGCAGCATGCCCGCTTCCTGCGCGAGGCCGAGATTGCCGGCCGCACCACCGCGACGCGGGTCGAGACCGACCAGTTCCGCGGCGTGACCGAGCTCACCGTGCTGGCGCCGGACCATCCGCGCCTGCTCGCCATCGTCACCGGCGCCTGCGCCGCAGCCGGCGGCAACATCGTCGACGCGCAGATCTTCACCACCACGGACGGTCTGGTGCTCGACACGATCTTCGTCTCGCGCGCCTTCGAGCGCGACGATGACGAATTGCGCCGGGCCGAGCGGATCGCCGCGGCGATCGAGCGTGCCCTCAAGGGCGAGATCAGGATCGCCGATCTCGTCGCGCAGCGTCGCGCCCCGCCGCCGCGCGGCGGAACCTTCCAGGTCGCGCCCGAGGTGATCATCGACAACGTCCTGTCGTCGCGGCACACGGTGCTGGAGGTTTCGGGCCTCGACCGGCCCGGCCTCCTCTACGATCTCACCACCGCGATCGGGAAGCTCAACCTCAACATCGCCTCGGCCCATATCGCGACCTTCGGCGAGAAGGCGGTCGACGTCTTCTACGTCACCGACCTCACCGGGGCGAAGATCACCTCGACGGGGCGGCAGCTGGTGGTTCGTCAGGCACTGCTCGCCGTGTTCAATCTGGAGCTCGACAAGACGGCCTCGGCCAAGGCCAAGACCATGGCACGCGCTTGATTTCGCCGGGCCGAAGCCCGATATCGGCGACGAAGCCGGTGTGCCCCGAGGTCACGCCGCAATGATGCATGACGATCAACGATTGGGATGATGGAATGACGCAGAACCCTGCGAAGGACGATCCGAAGCCGGAAACCGAGAATCAGGACGTGGCCCAGAGCGAAGCGACCGAGACGCAGACGCCCGACCCGCTCGCCCTGCTCGAAGCCGAGCGCGACGACCTCAAGGACAAGCTGCTGCGCACCCTGGCCGAGATGGAGAATCTGCGCCGACGCACCGAGCGCGAGATCGCCGACGCCAAGGCCTATGCGGTGACGAGCTTCGCCCGCGACCTGCTCGGCTCGGCCGACAATCTGCGCCGGGCGCTGGAGAGCGTGCCGGAAACGGCGCGCGCCGCCGCCGACACTGCGCTGAAGGCCGTGGTCGAGGGTGTCGAGCTGACCGAGCGCGAGCTGCTGAAGACGCTGGAACGCCACGGCGTGCGCAAGATCGACCCGCAGGGCGAGAAGTTCGATCCGAACCTGCACCAGGCGATGTTCGAGGCACCCGATGCCGACATCGCCAAGGGGCTGGTCTCGAAGGTGGTGCAGACCGGCTACAAGATCGGCGAGCGCGTGCTGCGCCCGGCACTGGTCGGCGTCTCCGCCGGCGCGCCCAAGCCTGCCGCCAATGGCTCGGACAGACCGGCAGCCGATGCCGGCGACAAACCGGCGAACTGACGGGTGCTCGAAGCTGCGGGCGTCGTCGTCTTTGCCCTGACCGGGGCACTCGTCGCCGCCCGCAAGCGGATGGACCCGTTCGGTTTCATCCTCCTCGCCACCGCCACGGGCGTCGGTGGCGGCACCTTGCGCGATCTCCTGCTCGACCGGCGCGTCTTCTGGATCGAGGCGCCCTCCGACGTGATGCTGTGCACGGCCGTCGCCCTGGCGGCTTGGGCCGTCGCCTATGCCAAACCCGGGATGCTCGACGGCTGGGGCGCCAAGCGCCTGCTGATCTGGGCCGATGCCGCCGGGCTCGCGCTCTTCGCCGTCATCGGAGCGCAGAAGGGCCTGGCCGCCGGCGTTCCCATTCCCTCTGCCATTGCCTTCGGCGCGATGACCGCGACCTTCGGCGGCATCATCCGCGACATCATCGCCGGCGACCGGCCGATGGTGCTGTGGAGCCGCGATTTCTACGTCACCGCCGCGGCGGCCGGCGCCGGAGCGACGGTCGGCCTCGCACAGATGGGCTTGGCCCCGGTACTCGTCATGCTCGGCGGAATTGCCGCCGGCTTCGGCCTGCGCGCCGGCTCGATCCTGTTCGGCTGGTCGTTCCCGAAGCTGCCCGGCGACGACACGCCGAAAGCATCAGGCTGACGGCTTCGTCACCCGTCTGAGTGTCAGGTTGATCCGCCCCGCCTGCGGCAGCAGGCTCGACGAGCCCGCGAGGATGCGGTCGATGCCGTGAAAAGCGAGCCGGGCCTCGCCGCCGAAAGCGAGCGCATCGCCCGAAGCCAGCTTCAAGGAGAGTGTCTTGCCGCCGCGGCTAGTGCCGCCGATGCGGAAAATCGCGGTGTCGCCGAGCGAGAGCGACAGTACCGGCGCATCGAAATCCTGCTCGTCGCGATCCTGGTGCAGACCCATCTTCGCGGTCGGTTCGTAGAAATTCACCAGGCAGGCCTCGGGCGGATGCGGATAGCCTGCGAGTTCCTCCCAGGCGCGCATGAGCCGGGCCGGGATCGCCGGCCAGGGTGCGCCGGTGTCGGGATGCAGCGGCTGGTAGCGATAGCCGCGCTCGTCGGAGACCCAGCCGAGCGATCCGCAGTTGGTCATTTTGACGGAGAACGGTTTGCCGGTCTTCGGCATGCGCGGCAGATAGAACGGCGCCAGCCGCGCTGCCTCGCGCAGTTCGGCGACCAGCGCCGCCTGCTCGGCCGGATCGAGATAATCCGGCCAATGCGTCACGCCCGGCGCGACGGCGAGTTCAATCATCTCAGCACCCAGTGTCCGTCTTGGACTTCGTCAGGGCGTGACGAGACTGGGATTTTTCGAGCATCGGAGCAGAGCGTACTCAAAGTACGTGAGCACCGAAGCGCAGAAAAATCCCAGTCGCAGGCCGCCATCACGAAGCCCAAGACGGACACTCAGAACTTGTCGAGGCCGAGCACGTCGGCCATCGAGTAGAGCCCGGGCTTGCGGCCGCGGCCCCAGAGCGCCGCCTTGACCGCGCCCTGCGCGAACAGGCTGCGATCCTCGGCGATATGGGCGAGCTCGAGCCGCTCGCCGGCGCCGGCGAAGATCACCTTGTGGTCGCCGATGACGGTGCCACCACGCAGCGCTGCGAAACCGATCGTGCCGGGCTGGCGGGCGCCGACCTGGCCGTCCCGTACCGCAACCCGGGATTCGGCGAGATCGATGGCACGCCCCTGCGCCGCAGCTTCGCCGAGCAGGACGGCGGTGCCCGAGGGCGCGTCGACCTTCATGCGGTGGTGCATCTCGACGATCTCGATGTCCCAGTCGGTGCCGAGCGTCGCCGCGACCTTGCGCACCATGGCCGCCAGCAGGTTGACGCCGAGGCTCATATTGCCGGAGCGGATGATCGCGGCATGGCGTGAAGCCGCCTCCAGCTTGGCCAGATGCTGAGGCTCCATGCCGGTGGTGCCGGCGACATGGACGATGCGAGCCTGGGCGGCGAGGCCGGCAAAGGCGACGGTGGCTTCCGGCGTGGTGAAATCGAGCACGCCCTCGGCTTCGACGAAGGCGGCGAGCGCATCGTCGCTGACCAGCACGCCACTGGCGGGCAGGCCGGCGAGCACCGCTGCATCCTGGCCGAGCGCAGGAGAGCCTGGCCGCTCGATCGCGGCGGAGAGCACGCAACCTGGCGTCTCGTGGATCGCTTTGACCAGCGAACGGCCCATCCGGCCGGCGGCGCCGACGACGACGAGACGCATGTCGCTCATGGTGAAACGCTCCAGATAGCCAAAACAGGCGCCAAACGCCGACACCACAACTGCCTATAGGGCGCTTCAGTGCAGGCCGAAACGAAAAACGGCCGGGCAAAGCCCGGCCGTGCAGATTTCGGGTGTCGTCGCCGGCTCAGTCGATCGGCTGGATCGCCGCGACCTTCCACTCGCCGCCGCGCGAACGCACGAAGGTCCAGTGCTCGGTGACCTCCCGCGGGATCGTGGCGTGGCCCTCGACGACCTTGCCGCCATTGCGCTCGACCATGGCGGTGAGCAGGCTGAAGCGCATCGCGACGGTGGCGTATTCGTAGCCGTCCTCGCGCCAGGATTCGGCGAGGTCGCCCTGCAGCAGCTTGACGTCGGCAGCCTTCTCGATCAGGCCCTTGCGGGCGTTGTCGGCGAACTCATCCTCCAGCGCGCCGGAGATTTCCGGCGTCGTGATCTGGCGCAGGCGCGCAATGTTCTCGTCGGAGATCGCGGTCTGCACCTCGGAGAGCAGGCGCTCGAAGGTGCCGTAGTCGGCTCCCTGCAGTTCGAACTCGACCGGCTTGGCAGCGGCAGCGCCGCCACCGACACCCCCCATCGCCGGAGCAGCCGGCTGGGGCTGATAGGCCTGACGACCAAGGGGGCCGCCGGCGCTGGCGAGCTGCGGCTCGCTGCGGCGACGGAACAGGCGCAGCGCCAGCCAGATCAGGCCGCCGATCAGCGCGACCTGGAACAGCAGGCCGAGCATGCCGGCGAGACCGCCGAAACCGGCACCCGAGAGCAGGCCGAACAGGCCGGCGCCGAGCAGGCCGCCGGCGACGCCCATCATCAGGCTGCGCGCCATGGACGGGCGAGCCGCCTGCGCGGCAGCGCCCGCCGCACCGGCCGCCGGCGTGGCGGCCGATGGGCCGGGGGTCTGAGCCTGGTTGCGCTGGAACGAGGAGCCGGGCGCGGTCGGCGTCGGCGCGACCTGCGACTGGGTGCGCGAGCCACGGCTGCCGAAGCTGCGGCCGCCCGGGGCGGCCTCGGCGATGATCGGCACCAGCAGCAGCGCGCCGGCGATAAGGGCGATTGCACGTCCACGACGGGCGAGCGAAATCAGTGACATGGTTCCTCCCGGAGCCGGGATCGGCTCACTGGACCCGAAATATGGTTGGGTCGTACGACTTTCGCAAGGAGGGGATGGCCTGCAACCTTCGATGAACGAGCTCTGACGACATTGGGTTGCCGGCTTCGATATGCTACCGTTTCTGCCGCGTTACGCCGATCAGGCTAACGACAGGAGCAAGCCATGGTCCGATCCCGTCGGAGGCTACCCTGCTCTGGCGCCGCAACCCTGCTGTTGTCGGCTGTTTCTGCGACGATGCTGTTACTGTCCTCCTCCGTCGCCATGGCGCAGGAGCGGGCTGTCGCCCTCGACAAGCCGCGTCTGGCACAGGCGCCCGAGCCCTACTGCTATTGCTGGAACGACGGAAAGAAGATCGCGGAAGGCAGCATGGCCTGCATTCGCACCACCATGGGGCGGCGCCTCGCCACATGCGGGCGCGTCACCAATCTGATGTCTTGGGAAGTGACCGAGAACCCCTGCCCCGAGAGCTGAACGGTTCCGGCGGCTCCAAAGGAAAAGCGCCGCAGGGCCTCTCCCGCGACGCTTTCCAATTGGCTTTTTGGTCTTTTCGACTCGAGACTGACTTCCCCGTCAGAACGCTCCGATCACGATCGCCAGAACCAGCGCGAAAGCTGCTCCCATGGCCAACCGGTCGAGACTTAGCGTGAGGTTCATGTGAACCCTCCTTTGTCATTGACCTGACATGGAAGCTAGCAGAAACGGCGGCCTCCGCAAGTGGCTGCGTCGCCGCAGCCGGTGCCGTAGCAGAGAAGCATTCTTAATCAGCGGTTAAATCATTGAACTGCTTTGTGGATAGTCCCGAACAAGACCTTCTCGGCAGAAGCTTTTAGTATTGCCGAGCGCAGCATAAATCCTTGTCGCCACAATCGAGCCGAAGTTGTTGCAACGCAATATTGTCCCACGCGGGACAAGCGCCCAGGTCTCGCCGAGAAATCGTCATGCCGGCATCAGGATCAGACGCTCGAGCGCACGCGCCACGGCGATGACGCGGGCATCGTCACCGAAGCGTCCGACGAGCTGGAAGGAGACCGGCAGGCCACGTGGGCCGCGCGTCAGCGGTACGGTCAGGCAGGGCGTGCCGAGCAGGGTCCAGAGCCGATTGAACTTGGAATCACCGGTCGAGGCCAGGGTCTCCGGCGCCTCGCCCGGCGCGGCATAGGTCAGGACGAGATCGACCTCGCCGAGCCAGCGCTCGGCCGCATGCCGGCCGCGCCGGGAAGCGGCACGCGCCGCGTCATAGTCGTCAGGCGTCGTGGCTCGGGCCTCGTCGAGATAAGCGCGCAGCTTCGGCGGCAGGTCTTCGCGATGGTTGGCGTATTCCCAGGCGAGCGCTTGCGTCGCCTCCCAATTCTGCAGCGGACCGTGGGCATAGAAAGTCTCTGCAAGCTCGGCCGGCGTCGCAATGTCCTGGACAGTGGCGCCACCTTTGCGAGCGATCTCGGCGATACGCTGCAACGCGCCCTCGCAGGACGGTTCGGGCTTGTCGGTGAACTCCTGCCGGCAGAGGCCGAGCCTCAGCCCGGCCAGCGAGGCTTCGGGCGCGTCGAGGTCCGGGCGGCCGGTCAGCGTCGCCAGGGCGAAGGCGAGATCGTCGGCGCTGGCCGCCATCAGGCCGAGCGTGTCGAGCGACCAGGAGAAGGGCTTCACCCCGACTGTCGGCAAGAGCCCGTAGGACGGCTTGATCGCGGCGACGCCGCAATAGGCGGCGGGCCGGATCACCGAGCCGCCGGTCTGGGTGCCGATGGCGAGCGGGATCAGGCTGGCGGCGACTGCCGCCGCCGAGCCGGCCGAAGAGCCGCCGGGGCTGGCCGAGGGATCGTGCGGGTTGCGGGTCGGAGCGGGATCGAGGAAGGCGAAGGCTGTCGTCTGCGTCTTGCCTGCCACGCTCGCGCCGGCCGCCTTCAGCGCCATCACGATCGGCGCGTCGGCCTTGGGCTGGTAACCGTTATAGATCGACGAGCCCATGCCGGTCGGCAGGTCGGCGGTGTCGATGATGTCCTTGACGCCGACAGCGACGCCCGACAGCGGCCCTTCGCCTGCCGACAGCTTTTCAGGACGAGCCGCGAATGCGCGCAGGTCCGCATCGCGCTCGTCGATTCGCCGTTCGCTGTCGGCAAGGGCGGCCTGAGCGGAAACTTCGCCATTGGCGACGCGGCGAGCGATATCGCGAACCGAAAGCATGGACCTGTCCCTGGAATCTGCGCGGCGAGGTCGCCGATGCGGTCATGCTGGCACAGGCCAAGCGCCGAAAGAAAGCCGGGAACGTCCCCCCGCAGACGGGGTATGCAGCCGGTGCGCCGCTGGAGCGCCCGGCTCAGTAGGTCGCACGGCCGCCGGAGAGGTCGAAGATGCCGCCAGTCGAGAAGGAGCAGTCGTCGCTGGAAAGCCAGAGCACCAGGCGCGCCACCTCCGGCACCTCGACGAAACGCCCCATCGGAATGCGCGACATGATGTCGGCGCGCCGCTCGGCCGAAATCTCCCTGGCCATCGCCGTCTCGGCGGCAGCCGGCGTCACGGCGGTGACGATGACGCCCTCCTTCGCCGTCTCCTTGGCAACGCTCTTGGTCAAGGCGATCAGCCCGGCCTTCGAGGCAGAATAGGCGGCGGCCATCGCCATACCCTCCTTGCCCTGGATCGAGGCGATGTTGACGACATGGCCGCGTAGCGGATGGCCGTCCGGCGAGCGCCGCGGCTCCTGGCGCAGCATCCGGCCGACGACGGCCCGCGTCACCAGATAGGCGCCGAACAGATTGACCTGCAGCACACGCTGAAAGTTCTCCGGCGTCGTCTCCCAGATCGGCTTCACTTCACCCAGCACACCGGCATTGTTGATCAGGATATCGATCCGGCCATGGGCGGAGACCGCGGCATCGGCCGCCGCCTCGACCGCGTTGACGTCGCGGATGTCGAGCTGACGCTGACTGGATCGCCGGCCGAGCTCGGCCACGGCCTGCACCAGGCCATTCGCATCCTGATCCCAGAGCTCGACGCTGGCGCCGGCCTCGATCAACGCCCGGGCGATGCCGCGGCCGAGTCCGCCTGCGCCGCCGGTGATAACCGCGTGGCGGCCGGAGAGATCATGGCGCGTACTCATCAGCCGGCACTCCAGGCGGTCTTGGTGCGGGTGATCTGGTGGCGGTAGAGGCCGAGCGAGAATGGTCCCTCGCCGCCGAGCGCCCGGAGTTCCTCGGCGTCGAGCTCCGCCCTGGCCAAGGCGATGAAGTCCGTCTCGTCGCCCCAGCCTTCGACCAGCAGCACCCAACGCGGCACTGCGTTGGCGACACCGCGCGCCGTCTGCTCGGCCGTGGCGACGCCACTCGCTTGTGCATCCGCCGTCAGCAAATGGACGCCGGCAACACCGCGCATGGCGAGCAGGTCGGGCACGAGCCCACGCAGCAGCGCCGCCTTGTGGGCCGAGGCGATGTTGTCAGGCACATCGTAACGCAAGGTCGCCATCAAACCGCCCTGGGCCGGCCCGCTGGTATGGGCGACGCGACAGATCGCCCGCGCCACCGAACGGAAATGCTTCACCGCCGAGAACGTCCAGGGCGTAGGCGCATTGACCCTCGCGGCATAATCCTGCCCTTTCAGAACCTCGACTGTCTGCGCCTCGTACAGGTTGAAGAATTCGAGCTCGGCATCGATCGCGACATAGCGGCGTCCGCGCAGGAAGCCGGGAATGCCGACCCGCTCCGGCATGTGCTCTTCGCCATGCCAGGCATAGAACTCCGCCCTGCCCTCTGGCGCGATGTCATGCCAGATCGCGACCGCCCCCTCACCTGCCAGGCTCATCGTTCTCTCCACCGGGCTCACTTTGCGGGCCGCGTTGACTCGGCCTCACCCCACCTCTATACGAAAATCAAATCCAAATTGGAAACGATTTCCAATTTTAATCAAGACGAGGGCGGAGACGAGTGACGATCGCGGCGGTCGAGCGTGCATTCAAGCTGCTGGAGGCGCTGGCGGGCGAGGCCGACGGCGCCGACCTGACCGTGCTCGCCGAGCGGCTCGACCTGCCGGTCAGTGCCACCCATCGCCTGCTCGCCAGCCTGGCCGAGCGCGGCTTCGTCACGCAGGACCCGCAATCGGGCGCCTATGCGCTGACGCTGAAGCTGTCGCAGCTCGCCTTCCGCAATCTCGACCTGCGCGGCCTGCCCGATGCCGGCCAGATCGTGCTCGATCAGCTCGCCCGCGCCACCCGCGAATATTGCCGCCTCGCCGTGGTCGAGGGCGAGAGCCTGACCTGGATCGCCCGCGCTCAGGGCGCGACAGCGGGCCTGCGCTACGAGCCACCGATGGGAATGGGCATCGTCCTGCACGCCACCGCCACCGGCAAGGCCTGGCTTGCCTCGCTGCCGGAGCAGGAGGCGCTGCGCATCGTCTGCGCGCGCGGCTTCGACACGGAGGGGCGCACCGGCCCGAACGCGCTCGGCGATGTCGACGCCCTGCGCCGACATCTCGGCGAGACCCGTGGCCGCGGTTATGCGCTTGCGGTCGAAGAAGGCGAGATCGGCACCGTCGCGATGGCGACAACCTTCCGCGCCGGCCCCGATGCGGGCGCACCGATCGCCGGCACGCTCAGTGTCGCGGGGCCTCTCCCGCGCATGCATGAGGCGCGCCGCGGCGAGATCGCGGCTGCGCTCGTCACCGCCGCACGGGACATGGCCGCGATCTGGCCGCTCAGGCGGCGACAGATCGGCGCCCTCCCCACCGTTTCGGCAGAGGCAGCCCTGCGCCTGCTGCCGACAGAGACATCAGCATGAGCCGCGATACCGCAACCACCCCGGCCACGCCGCAAGCCCCCGGCAAAACCGCCGCCTGGGTCTCGGCCATCGCCTGGCCGCTGGCAAGCTTCGCGGTGCTGCTGGTCGCCTGGCAGCTCCTGGTGCCGATGGCGGGCATCCCCGAATACATCCTGCCGGTGCCGAGCGCCTTCTTCGAGCGGCTCTGGCTCGATCGTGCCGACATCTTCCGGCACACGCTGGTGACGGCGAACGAGATCGTGCTCGGCTTCCTGATGGCGGCGGTGATCTCGATCCCGCTCGGCTACATCATCGTCTCGGTCAAGCTGCTGGAGAAGGCGATCTATCCGGTGATCGTCTTCTTTCAGCTTGTGCCGAAGATCGCGATCGCGCCGCTTTTCGTCGTCTGGTTCGGCTTCGGCCTGTTCCCGAAGGTGCTGCTGACCTTCCTGCTCTGCTTCTTCCCGACGCTGGTCGCGAGCATGACCGGCTTTCGGGCTCTGGACGAGCGCGTGCTCTATCTGACGCGATCGATGGGCGCGTCAGCCTGGCAGACCTTCCGCTATGTCCGGGTGCCGGCGGCGCTGACCTACATCTTCTCCGGCCTCAAGGTCTCGGCCGTGTTCGCGGCGACGGGTGCGATCGTCGGCGAGTTCGTCGGCGCCAATGCCGGCCTCGGCTATCTCCTGCTGCGCGGCACGAGCTTCCTCGACATGCCCCTGATCTTCGCCTGCCTGGTGGCGTTGTCGGCCGTCGGCATCCTGTTCAGCTACCTCGTCGACTGGCTCGAAATGCTGCTGATGCCCTGGCAACGCAAGGGCTGATCCGATCGCAATCCAGCCGGAGCCAACCGGCAATCTAGGGAGGAGACAAAGATGAAACGCAGAACCTTGCTCGCGAGCGCCGCCATCCTCGCCCTGAGCAGTGGCATGGCCTTCGCCCAGACCGGCAAGCCGATGAAGATCACGCTGAACTTCCTCGCCGCGGCGCCCAATGCCGGCTTCATGATGGCCAAGCAGATGGGCCTCTATGAAAAGGCCGGCATCAACCTGACGATCGAGGAAGGCAAGGGCTCGGGCACGACCGCGCAAATGGTCGCGACGGGCCAGACCGATGTCGGCTTCGCCGATGCGCCGGCCGCGATGCAGCTGCGCACCAAGGGCGCGCCGGTGAAGATCGTGGCGCCGGTGCTGCAGACCAATGGCTTCGCCATCATCGCGCTGGAGGACAGCGGCATCGCCTCGCCCAAGGACCTCGTCGGCAAGAAGCTCGCTGTCCAGCCCGGCACGGCGCAGACCACGCTGCTCGACGCGATCCTCGCCAGCAACGGCATCGACAAGGGCAAGGTCGACGTCATCAACATCGATCCCGGCGCCTTCGTCGGCGCGCTCCTGGAGAAGAAGGTCGACGCCATCCTCGGCGGCGCCGATTTCCACTCGGTGCAGATCCGCGAGCGCGGCTTCAAGGTGCGCGACATCTTCTACCGCGATGTCGGCGTGCCGACCGTCGGGCTGTCGATCATCGCCCGCGACGACAAGATCAAGGCCGATGCGGAGCTCTACAAGAAGTTCATCGAGGCGAGCCTGCAGGGCTGGGACGCCGCCCGCAAGAACCCTGACGCCGCCGCCGACGCGGTCGTCGCGCAATTCCCCTCGGTGAAGAAGGCGCAGGTGCTGGCGCAGTTCGACGTCGTCAACAAGCTGCTCTGCGCGCCCGGCGCCGCCTCGCTCGGCAAGGTGCCGGAGAAGAACTGGAGCGTGAGCTTCGACCTCCTGACGCAGTATCTCGGCCTACCCAAGGACAAGCCGATCAGCGACTACTACACGACCGAGCTGCTCCCGGCCTCGGCGCCGGCCTGCTCGTGAGCGCGATGGCCGCCAGCGCCGCCGCCTCGATCCAGGGGCGCGGCATCGTCAAGACCTTCGGCGGCTTCACGGCCGTCGACGGCTTGACGCTCGACATCAGGAGCGGCGAGTTCGTCAGCCTGATCGGGCCCTCCGGCTGCGGCAAGAGCACGTTCATGCTGATGGCGGCCGGGCTGATCCCGACCAGCGGCGGCGAGCTCCTGGTCAACGGCAAGCCGCTCACCGAGCCGCTGACCGATATCGGCATCGTCTTCCAGGACCATCTCCTGCTGGAGTTCCGGACGGCGCTGGAGAACGTCATGCTGCAGGCCGAGATCCGCGGCCTGCCGCTGGCGCCGGCCAAGGAGCGGGCGCTCGAGCTCTTCGCCAAGCTCGGCATCAGCCATGCCGTCGATCGCTATCCGAAGCAGCTGTCCGGCGGCATGCGCCAGCGCGTCTCGATTGCCCGCGCGCTGATCCACAACCCGTCGGTGCTGATGATGGACGAACCCTTCGGGGCGCTCGATGCGATCACGCGCACGCAGATCCGGCACGATCTCGAAATGCTCTGGCTGGAGACGGCCAAGACCGTGGTCTTCATCACCCATTCGATCGAGGAGGCGATCGGCCTCTCCGACCGGGTGCTGGTGATGTCGCCGACGCCGGGCCGGGTCGTCGACGAGATCAAGATCGAGTTGCCGCGGCCGCGGCCGGCGCATCTCGGCGACTATCCGAGCTTCAATGCCTATGCCGACCGCATCCATGATGCGTTCCGGCGCTTCGGGGTGATCAAGTATTGACAGGCGTCATTCTCGGGCGAAGCGAAGCGCAGACCCGAGAATCTCTTGCAGGCGAAGGCGCTTTTCGGCGCCCCTTCCGGCCCGAGATGCTCGGGTCGAGCCCGAGCATGACGAGCCTTGTGCCTCAGCCCGGCCGCTTCGGAATCTCCAGCCCGCGCTGCACCGCCGGCCGCGCCAGACCGCGCTCCAGCCATTTCGGCACCAGCTTGAGCTTGTCGTATTCGACCAGCTCGCCGGCGCCGTAGAAGCCGACGAGATTGCGGACCCAGCCGAGCGTCGCGATGTCGGCGATGGTGTACTCGTCGCCCATCAGCCAGTCGCGGCCCGCGAGCCTGGTCTCGAGTACGCCGAGCAGGCGCTTGCTCTCATTGGCATAGCGGTCGCGCGGGCGCTTGTCCTCGTATTCACGGCCGGCGAACTTGTGGAAGAAACCGAGCTGGCCGAACATCGGGCCGATCGCCGCCATCTGGAAGAAGACCCATTGCAGGGTCTCGTAGCGGCGCGCCGGGTCGGTGGGCAGGAACTTGCCGGCCTTGTCGGCGAGATAGACCAGGATCGCGCCGGATTCGAACAGGGCGAACGGCTTGCCGCCTGGGCCATTGGGATCGAGGATCGATGGGATCTTGCCGTTCGGGTTGAGCGAGAGGAATTCCGGCGTCCAGGTCTCGTTCTTGCCGATGTCGATCGCATGCGGCTCGTAGGGGATGCCGGTCTCCTCCAGCATGATCGAGACCTTCACGCCGTTCGGCGTCGGCAAGGAATAGAGCTGCAGACGGTCGGGATGCTTAGCAGGCCAGCGCTGCGTGATCGCAAAAGCGGAAAGATCGGACATCTAGGGGTATCCTCGGAGGGCGGGGCGCCAGCGGCGAAAGGCCATGACGTTGCGGCGTAACTTGGAGCGGCACCCCGGGCGGCGCAACCAGGCGGACCTTGCGCAAACGCCAACTGGCTTACGCAGGATTCACATCTCGATGCGATGCTGAAGGCTGTTGTCACCCCGCGAGGACAGCGCGATGACGCTTGCCCCCTTGCTCGCCGCGCCGGCCGTCATGCAGTTGCATGCCCTGGCTGCGCTGATCTCTCTGGCTGCAGGCCTGACGGTCCTTGCCCTGCGCAAGGGCACGCCCCGCCACCGCCTGATCGGCTGGTTCTTCGTGGTGGCGATGGCGGTGACGGCACTGAGCTCGGCCTTCATCACCAGCAACGGGCACTACAGCGCCATCCACCTGCTCAGCGTTCTGACGATCGTGACCCTGCCACGGGCGATCATCATGCGCCGGCGCGGCAACATCGCGGGCCATCGCGCCGCGATGCTCTGGCTCTTCGCCGGGCTCGCCGTGGCCGGTGCCTTCACCCTGATGCCGGGGCGGATGATGAACAAGGTCGTCTTCGGCCAAGCCGCGGCGGCCATCCGTTAACGCCCATGCTGGCGCTTTAACCGCCGCTTAACGCCATCGGCAAAGTTAATCCGCCCGTGGCTTCCAGGACGCAGCCGGTCAACAAACCGTTCATCGAACGACTCGCATTTGATCGGTCATGCGTCGCGTTCATCTCACTCTCATCGCGCTCGGCGTCATCGGCGCCGGTCTTGCCGGCTGCGGCAAGTTCCAGAAGCCGCAGCGAGCGCCCTGGCGTGACCAGGCCGAAGCCCAGTGCCTGGCCTCGGGCCAGGTGCAGCTCTCGGCCTATGTCAGCCTGCGCGGCAAGGCGATCGACGGGCCCGGCACCTGCGGCATGGAAAAGCCGCTCAAGGTCGCGGCCTTCGCCAATGGCAGCGTCGCCCTGACCAGCAATGCGACATTGGCCTGCCCGGTGGTCGCGACCACCGACAAATGGTTCAACGAGGTGGTGCAGCCGGCGGCGATGAATGTGCTCGGCGCGCAGGTCATCGAGATCCGCGCCGGCTCCTATTCCTGCCGCGCCATGAACAACGGCACCGGCACCAGCCGCACCTCCGAGCATGCCTTCGGCAATGCCGTCGACGTCTTTTCCTTCCGGCTGAACGACAACCGCGTCGTCACCGTCAAGGATGGCTGGCGCGGCGCGCCCGAGGAACAGGCCTTCCTGCGCGAGATCTTCGTCGGCGCCTGCGAGCATTTCTCGACCGTGCTCGGCCCCGGCGCCGACGCCTTCCACTACGACCATTTCCACATCGACCTGGCGCGCCATTCCAAGGGCCGGCACATCTGCAAGCCGGTGATCAAATACGAGCCCAACTACAATCTGCCGCCGCCGGACCCGGCGCGGCCGGACCGGATGGCGCTGCAACAGCAGCAGCCGGCGACGCGCCAGAGCCTGCCACCACCGATGGTGGCGAGCGGTTCGGGCGGCTTGCTGCGCCAGCCGAGCGGCGGCCTGCGTCCGCCCGGCGCGGTCAGCGGCGGCTATCCGGTCGCGCATCAGCAGCATGGCGGGCTCGACGCGCAGCGGCGCTATATCGACGAGGCGCCACAACCACAGATGTCGCAGCGCTATCAGCCACAACCGACGCCGAGCGAGATGCGCGGACCGCTGCAGCTGCCAGGCTCGACGCCGCCGGAGGAGGAGCTGATCGTCGGCGACGACGAGGGCAACGGCATCGTCGACAGCGCCCAGCCGGGCGAGAACGAGGCGCCGATCAACCCGCGCAACGACCCGTTCGCCTACCGGCCGGGGCAGCCAACGGGGTCCCTGCGGCGGTAGCGATGCGCTAAAGCCTTTCCAGCAGACGACGGAAAACCGTCACGCGCGGGAACCCTCTCCTGGAAGGAGAGGGTAGGGTGAGGTGTTGGCCGTTCGACCAGCTCCGCGAGCGCTCACCGCGCGGTTGGTTTCAGGCTGACGTTTCCGCTCCGAGCACCTCACCCCTGCCCCTCTCCTTCCAGGAGAGGGGTTCCCCCGCGCTTGCCCCTCGGCCGGCACTCATTGGAAAGCCTTCGGTCCATCGGCAAGGCGAGCCTGACGGGCATCCCCTACCGCGACACCAGCACCTGCCGGCATTCGGCCGGCAGCGCGTCGAGCGACATCGGCGGCTTGGGCTTCGGCTTCGGGCCTGGCTTCGGCTTGGGCGGGTTGAAGATCGCCTGATATTGCTTCTCGACCCAGCCATCGAGCTCTGCGCCGCAGCCATCGCCGAAATTGGGCGGCTCCTGGCCACTGCAGCCCTCGACGCCGGGCGGGCAGCTCATCCGGATGTGGAAATGGTAATTGTGGCCCCAGATCGGCCGGACCTTGTTCAGCCAGGCCTTGTCCGAGCCGGCCTCGCGGCAGAGCGCGACCTTGAGTGCCGGATTGACGAAGATGCGCTCGACGCGCGGCTCGCTCGCCGCCGCCTTGATCAGGCGGGTATGCGCGGGCGTCCAGTTCTTCGGATTGACGTCGCGCCAGTCCGAGCGGGCCATATTGACCGCGGACATGTTCTCGCGGTCGTCGCTGTCGAGGCGCTTCCTCGGCATTGGCGTCAGCCAGATATCGGCATCGAGCCCGATCTGGTGCGAGGCATGGCCGGTCAGCATCGGCCCGCCGCGCGGCTGCGAGAGATCGCCGACCAGGAGGCCCGACCAGCCGGTGATCTTCGGCACCTCGCGGGCGAAGCGCTCGAGGAAGGAGATCAGCTCGGGATGGCCCCAGTTGCGGTTGCGGGCGAGGCGCATGACCTGCCAGTTCTCGCCGTCAACCGGCAACGCCGTCGCGCCCGCCAGGCAGCCGCGGGCATAGGAGCCGATGGCGCGCGCTCTCAAGGCGGCCGGCGCTGTCTTCTGGCCGAACAGCGCGCGAGCCGCATCGGGATAGGCGGCGATGTTGGCGGCGCGGGTCTTGGCTTCCGCCTCGGCGGTGGACTGCGCACGGGCAGCGCCGGCCGCGACCAGCACAGGCAAGAGAATCAGGGGGGCGAAGCGGCGAAGCAGCTGCATGTCGGTGAGAATCGCAGGCCGCTCGCACCGAGGTCAAGCCGCAGCGCGATCAATGGGCTGGACAGGGCACGCCGGAGCCGGCAGCGTCTGCGCTGCCGAAGAACGGGCAGCAAGCCCTCCGGCGAACGCTTCTGGAGGAGATATCCGACGATGAGCCACGTCACTCTCGACCGCCGCACGCTGCTCGGCGGCCTCGGAGCTTCCCTCGCTTTGCCCGCAACCGGGCATGCGCAAGGCGCCTGGCCGCAAGGGCGCACGCCGAAGCTGGTCGTGCCGTTCACCCCCGGCGGCGCCACCGACATCCTCGGCCGGCTGGTCGCCGACAAGGTCGGCCAGGCACTCGGCGCGACCTTCGTGGTCGAGAATCGCGCTGGCGCCGGCGGCAATATCGGCGTCGAAGCGGTGGCCCGTTCCGAGCCGAACGGCGACACGCTGCTGATCGTCTCGGTCGGCCTCATCGCCAATCCGGCGCTCTACGCCAAGGTCAACTACGACCCGCTCACGGACTTCGCCCCGATCACCATGGTGGCGCTGGTGCCGAACCTGCTCGTCGTCAGCCCCACCCTCAAGGTCAAGGACACGGCCGAGCTGATCGCCTACGGCAAGGCCAATCCGGGCAAGCTGACCTATGCCTCCTCCGGCGTCGGCACCTCGATCCACCTCGCCGGCGAGCTCTTCCAGAAGCTGACCGACATCAAGATGGTGCATGTGCCCTATCGCGGCTCGGCCCAGGCGATGCAGGACCTGATCGGCGGGCGCGTCGACCTGATGTTCGACAACATCACGCCGGCGCTGCCCCAGGTCCGCGCCGGCGCGGTGCGCGGTTTCGGCGTCACCACGGCCCAGCGCTCGCCGACCGCCTCCGAATTTCCGCCGATCAACGATCTCGTCCCGGGCTTCGACGTATCCTCCTGGTTCGCGCTGTTCGCGCCGGCGAAGACGCCGCAGGCGATCATTGACCGCATGCAGGCCGAGACCAAGGCCGCGATCGCCGACCCCGTCGTGCGCGGCAAGATGGACCAGCTTGCGGCCCAGCCGGTCGGCAACACGCCGGCGGAGCTCGCCGCCTTCGTCCGCGCCGAACAGACGAAATGGGTCAGCCTGATCCGCGAGGTCGGCATCAAGGCGGAATAGCGCTGGAACCTAGGCTTCGCGCCCGACGTTCTTCGAACGCCTGCCCGCCAATCAGCGCGGAAGCCGGCGGACGGAAGAAGGGGCGCGAGCCATGTCCACCCTGCTCATCATCATCCTGCTCATCATCCTGCTCGGCGGCGGCGGGTATTACGGCCATCGCAGCTATGGCGGCGCCGGGCTCGGCGGCGTGGTCGGCCTAGTGCTGGTGATCGTGCTGGTGCTGTGGCTGCTCGGCGCCCTGGGCGGCCCGGCCGTCAGGGTCTGATGTCGCGGCGAGCGGGGCGTCTGCAGTCCCGCCTCAGTTCGCCAGCTTCCAGACCAGCATGGCAGCGGCGAGGTCTTCGAGCGCGGTGCCGACCGACTTGAACAAGGTCACGTCATCGCGTTCGGCGGCAGCGTCATATTCGCCGCGGCAGAGGCCGGCCAGGGTGCCGGAGACCTGCTCTGCGGTATAGGCGCCCGCCTTGATCGCGACGGCGACATCGCCGCCCTCATGCAGCGCGGCCTGCGTATCGACGAAGACATGAGCGCGCTGCAGCGCCTCGTCATCGGCCTCGCGCATCGACAGATTGAAGGCTCCCACCAGGTCGAGGTGAGCGGTGCGCTTCAGCCAGCGGCCCTGGATCAGCGGCTCGCGCGACAGCGTCGCACAGGAGATCAGATCAGCCTGACGCGCCTCAGCCTCGAGATTCCCCGCGACACGCGCGTCGATGCCGTCGCGCGCCAATTCGGCCACGACCTCGGCCGCAGCCTCCGGGCGACGTGCCCAGATCGCGATATCCTCGAAATCGCGGACGCTGCGATGCGCCTTGACCAGGAAGGTCGAGAGCGCGCCGGCTCCGACCATCAGCATTCGCTTGGTATCCGGACGTTCGAGCATGCGTGAGGCGAGCGCAGATGCCGCAGCGGTGCGCCACAGCGTCAGGCGCGCGCCGTCCAGCGCCGCCAGCGGCGCGCCGGTCGCGCCGTCCATCAGCAGATAGCTGCCCATCACGCTCGGCAGGCTGACCGTGGCATTGCCGGGGAATACCGTGACGACCTTGGTACCGAGGAAGGCGGGCTTCGCCTCCGGCGCCGTCCAGGCCGGCATCAGCAGCAGGGTCGCGGCCGCATCCGGCCGCTCGATCTCGTGATGATGACGCACCGGCGTGACGATGTCGCCGCGGAACGCATCGGCAAGCGCATCGATCAGCGCGGGGAAGTTGAGCAGGCCATCGATCTCGGCCGCGGAGAAGAAGCGCATGGTGAAGGTCAGACGCGATTGGTCAGCGCGGGCAGCGCCGAATCCGGCACGGCGGCGCGCAGCGACTGCGCCTCGCCCCGCAGCTTTTCGGCCTCGCGGCGGTTGATCCGCGCGGCCTTGCGATGCTTGCCCTGCGCCAGCCAGGAGGCGAAGCCGCCGATCAGGATGCCGATGGCGATGGCAGCGAGGATCACGGAAAAGAGCGGCAGATCGAGGGCGAAGGCCGGCGCATCGCGGCTGATCGGGTCGAGCGAGACCCGGACCGGGGCGCGGTTCGCCACCGAGAACAGCACCACGATCAATGCGACCGGGACGAGCACCAGCGCCTTGAAGAAAGCCTTCATCCCGCTCTCCTCCAGCCGGCTCAGCCGCCTTTGCCGTTCAGCCGCATGCGCAGCTCCTTGCCGGTCTTGAAGACCGGCACGAACTTCTGGTCGACCTTGACGGAATCGCCAGTGCGCGGATTGCGGCCGACGCGGGCGGCACGCTCCTTGGTCGAGAAGGCGCCGAAGCCACGCAGCTCGACACGGTCGCCGCGCGCCAGCGCCTTGACGACCTCGTCGAGGATCGAGCCGACGATATTCTCGATATCGCGCTGGTAGAGGTGGGTGTTGCGCTCGGCAATGCGCTGGACGAGTTCTGATTTTATCATGGGTCCAATATAACCGCTTGTAACATCGTCACTTTTCGACGGCAGGCTGCCAGAGCGCCAAGGGCGCGTCAAGCCGCAGGCCAACCGGGGTTTCCGCTGCACGCGAGATCAGGGCCGCCAGCGCCTCCAGGCCGGCAGCCCGCGCCATCGCCTCGCTCGCGCTCCACAGCCCATAGGAGGAGGATTCGCTTCGGCGGCGCCAGTCGCGCACCGGCAGGTCCTTGCCGACCCCCTTCTCGCGCTCCAGCCAGGCGATCGCTTCCTGCTCGCTGCCGACCTCGTCGATGAGCTTGAGCTTGACCGCCTGACGGCCGGAATGGACACGGCCATCGGATACGGCGGCCACCTCGGGATCAGCGAGCTTGCGGCGCTCGCCGACCAGCCGCTTGAACCAGTCATAATTGTCGGCGATGACGCGTGCGGTTTCGGCCGCCGCCTCAGGCGAAGTCGGCTCGAGACCGCTCGGGGCCGCCTTGAGCGGACTCGAGCGGGTGATCTCGAACTTGACGCCGATCGTATCGAGGAGTCTCGCGACGTTGGGAATCTGTGCGATCACGCCGATCGATCCGACCATCGAGGTCTGGCGCGCGACGATGCGCTCGCTGCCGAGCGCGACGATGTAACCGCCGGAAGCGGCGATCCCGTCGACCACCGCGATCACGGGCTTCTTCGCGGCGAGGCGGCGAACCGCATCGTAGACCGCTTCCGAGCCGGTCACCGTGCCGCCGGGGCTATCTATGCTGAGCAGCACGGCGCTGGCGCGGCTGTTCTCCAGCGACTTGATCAACTCGAGCGTGCGGCGGTCGCCGGAGATGAAGCCCGAAATGGTGACGCGGGCGATATGAGCCTGGCTGGTGCTGCCGGGCAGGCGCCCGCTCCAGGCGAGCGCGCCGGCAACGATCAGGGCGACCACGCCGACCAGGGCAAGCAGCCGCCAGAGCGAAAGCTTGCGCCGCAGGCTGCGACGATCGGCGAGCAGATCGGCATCGGACGACATGTCGGCGGCTCCGGCTCTCACTTTGCAACAGGGACCATACCCCGGCCATTTGCAGTGCAAGCTGGTCGGCGCGGGCTCCAGAGGCCCTGTGATGTAGCTCCCCGGTGCGGGAGGGGCAAGGCAACAATGGCCGCGACAGGATGCCCGGCTCAGGCCTCGGCCAGTGCCCGCTGCCGATCGAGTGCGAGCAAAGCAAGGCCGCTCGCCACCGAGCGGAAGGCGTCGCCGATATGGATGCGCTGCGGGCTGAAGCGGCGGTCGAACAGCGCGCGCACCGCCGGCACATAGGAGGTGCCGCCGGTCATGAACACCGCCTCGATCTTGTCGCCAGCAACACCGGCGGCGGCCAGCGCCTCGTCGAGAGCGCCCTCGATCGCCGCGACATCATCGGCGATCCAGCGCTCGAACAGGGCCCGCGTCACGGTACGGTCGATGCGCACACCCATCTGGTCGAAGGCGAGCTGTGCCTCGGCCTGTGAGGAGAGTGCGATCTTGGTCGCCGAGACGGCGCGGTAGAGCTCGTAGCCGAGATCGTATTCGATCACCGTCATCAGGTCCTCGAGCCGCTCGGGCTCGACCGCGTCGCGGATCAGCGCCTTGAGCTCGGTCATGGTCTCCCTGCTCTTCATCAGCGAGAGCCGGTGCCATTGCGCGAAGGCGGCGTGGTAATGGGCCGGAATCGGCAGGCGCTTGCCGAAGGAGAGATAGTCCGAGCCCTTGCCGAGCAGCGGCGAGACCGCATGCTCGATGATGCGGTAGTCGAAGGTATCGCCGGCGACGCCGACGCCGGCATGCGAGAGCGGCACGGCCTGCAAGGTCCCGTTGCTACCAGGCTCGAAGCGCATCACCGAGAAGTCGCTGGTACCGCCGCCGAAGTCTGCGACCAGCATGGTCTGCGGGGTCTTGAGGTCGCGTGCATACCAATAGGCGGCGCCAAGCGGCTCATAGGCGAAGTCGACCTTGCTCATGCCGGCCTTGCCATAGGCCGCCGAGAGGCGCGTCAAAGCGAGCTCCTCATCCGGGCGATCGCCGGCGAAGACGACCGGGCGGCCGGAGAGGACGCTGCGCTCGCCGAGGTCGTCTATCCCCGCGGAGAGATCGCTCAGGAAGACCGCGATCAGGTCCTCCAGGCGGAAGAGCTTGCCGAACAGACGCGTCTCCTGGAAGGCGCGGCTCGACAGATGCGTCTTCAGCGATTGCAGGAAGCGATGCTCGGTGGTCATGCCGAGCGCCATGTCGAGCGCGTCGGGGCCGCTGACATGGGCGACATGGGTGTTGGGCGGTCGGCCTTCGCGCCAGAACATCAGGGCCGAGCGGTAGGCGTCGACGGCGCCCTGCTTCGTCGCGAAGCTGCGGGTCGTCACCGAGCCGTCAGGACGTGCGAGCGCGACCACGCTGTTGGTGGTGCCGAAATCGATTCCGATCGCTGCGTCCTGCATCTTCACCTCCACTGCGCGCTTTCCGTTCGACCGATGGTCGAACGAAAAGAATTCGCGCCAAATCAATCAGTTGAGCATGTTCTCATCGCAAAAGTGGCTTCCACTTTTGCGGAACATGCTCGAGCCGAAACAAAAGCCCGCGCGGATTTCTCC